>JACPAD010000002.1 GCA_016180955.1 Candidatus Zambryskiibacteriota bacterium | reverse complement strand
GAAAGCACTGAATTTATTACCCTTAAGTCAAACATGATTGTTTATTGAAGAAGGACCGCCTCACGGCGATCCTCCTTGATTCTTCACCTCGCCATGGCGGGGTAGCTATTACTTTTTTATAATAGCAGATGTTAAAAAAGTTTGCAACCCGCCTGCTGGCTGGCAAGGTTTCATTGTTTCTTTAATTTTCTAGAATGTTTCTTGAGCCAGGCCGTAATAATGTTCAAGTCTAATTTTTTAACTACTACTTGTATGACAAAATTTTCTAAATCTTTATTAGTTGCCGATAGTTCATACCCATTTACGTACAAAAAGCGGGCAGCTGATATGGCGCCAGTCCTCTTGTTGCCATCGAGAAAAATATGATACTGCACAAACGACTCCAGATACACTGCAGCTTTTTTAAAAACTCCTTTATATAAATCTTTACCGCCAAACCTTGACTGAGACTTCTTGATTATAGATAGGAATAAACTGACATCACGAATACCGTGCAGGCCGCCGGTTTCATCTATAACCTCTGAGTGAATGACAAGAATATCCTCGGCTTTGAGGTATTTCATTCAATCTATTTCTTAGCCAGCGCTTCGAGAGCTGGACGATATCGTTCAATGAATTTTTTAGTCCAGCTAATAAGCTCTTTATCAACTTCTTTGATTACCGGCTCAATAGAAACCCTGCGCTGTTTCTTATCAATATCAACGCTGACTTTGTCTCCGGGACGAATACCCAGTTCCTTGAGAGACTTTTTAGGAATGACAACCGCAGCGGAGTCGCCGATTTTTATTACTTTTTGAGTCATTATAATATTATTATAATCTAAAGAAACAAACTGTCAAATGCTTTTCTTACTTTTACGTTACTTTTGACTTATGTGGACTTATTGTGATATATTGTTTAAGTGATTTCTAGGACCAAAAAAGAGAAAATAATTAAGGAAGCGGCCATCCATGAAAAGGACACTGGCTCTCCTGAAGTGCAAATTTCCATACTGACTAAGCGTATTGAGGAGCTTTCCAAGCACCTTAAGAAAAATGTTAAGGATGTTCACTCGCGCCGGGGTCTTTTAGCCATGGTGGCTAATCGCCAGAAGCATCTCAAGTATTTGGAGAAGAGGAGCCCGAAGCGCGCGGCTGCGCTGCAGAGGAAACTTGGTCTAAAGAAATAACCGGAAGAATTTTCAATTTTAAAATTTTGAAATTGATTGAAAATTCTAAATTAAAAATTTTAAATTTTTGAATCAATGGCTGTTATCAAACACAAAGCCCAGCGGGTCGGCATTTTCATAGACACGCAAAACATTTACCACTCCGCCAAGAATCTTCACCATGCCAAAGCCAATTTCAGCGCCATCGTCAAAGACGTTCTTGACGGACGCATTCTAGTGCGCGCTCTGGCTTACGTAGTCACCACTGAAAGCGGGGAGGAGAGTGCTTTTTTCGGCGCTCTCGAGAAAGCGGGCATCGAAATACGCTCCAAACCGCTCCAGATTTTCCTTGGCGGAGCCAAGAAGGCAGATTGGGACGTCGGCTTGGCGATTGATGCGGTCAGCATGGCCCCCAAACTCGACAGTGTCATCCTTTTATCAGGCGACGGGGATTACGTACCGCTCGTCAAATACCTCCAGAACACCCACGGTTGCCAGGTAGAAGTAGTGGCCTTTGGCAAATCTTCTTCGGCCCGGCTGATTGAGGCCTGCGACGATTTCTTCGACCTCGACTTAAATCCGAAAAAATATCTTATAATGGGAGGCGATGGAAGAGCCCCGCGAAGAAAAATCTAACCCCTCAACTCCGCTCGACAAAGCTCGGGATAAACCGCTCGGGGCAAGTCCTTCTTCTTTAAAGCAGATACGTACTTTCCAAGGCGACGTTGCCACGGCGCTTGAACAACAGAAAGAGTCGCTGGTTTCTATTCAAAGAACGGAGGCCGCCAAGCGCGGCGGGACCACCCCCTCTTCCGATAGTAATGCAAGAGGACACTCTTCGGTATTCTTTTTTGGCGGCTTTCTTTTGATTGCTCTTGGCAGTGTCGGCGGCTATCTTGCTTACAACGAATTTTTAAGAAAGACGGCTCCGCCGGCAATTGCGGCACCCGAAAGCCGTTTCATTTCGGCAGAAATGAGCGAAGAGCTTGACGTATCAGACGTCTCTCGCGAGTCGCTCATTTTAAAAATCAACGATTCCGCCGCTGAAATCCCGCGGGCGGGAGTCAAGCATTTGATTATCAATACCACTTCCGCTGAATTCCTAAAGATGCTCGAGACGCGCGCGCCGGGGAATTTAGTGCGCGCTCTTGACCCACTTTTTATGCTCGGAGCATATCGAGCTCCCGGCTCGATAGCTGGTGACGAAAGCCGCTTCGTCATCTTCAAGCTCGCTTCCTTTGAAAACGCCTTTGCCGGAATGCTTAATTGGGAGCAAAATTTAGCGGAAGACCTTGGGCCGCTCTTCTCGACCGCGCCGCTTTTGCAAAGTATCGATTTCGAATCCGTCTTTAAAGATGTTGTCTCTAAGAACAAAGACGTGCGGGTCCTCTCTGCCGCGGAAGAGCCGATTATCCTTTATTCTTTTTTTGACAACAGGATGCTCATTATTACCGAAGACTTGGAAACTCTTCAGATTCTTATTGAACGCTTGACTCGGGAACTACTTTCGCGTTAAATATGCTAAAATTAAAAAATGACAACAGACTACGAACACTTTAAAAAGAAACTCTTGGCAGAAAAGAAAGAGATAGAACAGGAGCTTGAGAAAGTAGGGCGCAGAAACCCGGACAATCCAAGCGACTGGGAAGCCACTCCTCCGATTGACCGCGACACTTCGCAAGCGGACGAGAACACCGTCGCCGACTCCATCGAGGGCTACGAAGACAACATGGCTATCGTCAACACGCTGGAGACCCGCTACAATGATATCAAGAGCGGTTTGGACAAAATTGAGCACGGCACCTACGGCCTCTGCCAAATCTGCGGCAAAGAAATTGAGACTGACCGCCTCGAAGCCAACCCTTCCGCGCGAACTTGCATAGAGCACATGAATGTAGATTAAATTTAGCGTTGTATAATCAACGAGATGAGTTTTTCCAAAGTTTACAGCGCGCAGACTAATTTGCTCAATGTGACACCAGTTTCGGTTGAGACGGATATTGACCGGAATACTCTCTATGCTTTTGCGGTAGTTGGACTGCCAGATAAAGCGGTGGAGGAGGCTCGCGACAGAATTTCTGCAGCCATCAAAAACTCTGGTTTCGAATCACCAAAAAAGCGCAATCATAAAATCGTCATCTCGCTTGCCCCTGCTGATGTAAGAAAGGAAGGGCCGCATTTCGACCTGGCTATGGCGCTCTCGTATCTTCTGGCCAATGACGAGATCAAGTTTGAGCCGGAGAAAAAGCTTTTCTTAGGCGAACTATCGCTCGACGGGAAAGTGCGCGCCGTGAGAGGAGTCCTGCCGATAGCGCGTTTCGCCAAGGCTAATGACTTCAAAGAACTTTATGTCCCTCTTGAAAATGCGGCGGAAGCGGCACTTATTGACGGAATACTGGTATTCGGCATTTCAAGTTTAAAAGAACTTATCGAACACCTTTCGGGAGATGGGCTGCTTGATTCGGCAGAGAAGACCGAAATTTCTCACGACTACGTCGTGAGTCCCACCAACTTCGCTGACGTGAGAGGCCAAGAACGAGCGAAGCGCGGATTACTCATCGCTGCGGCCGGCGGGCACAATGTCGCCATGTATGGTCCGCCCGGTACCGGTAAAACTATGCTGGCCAAAGCATTTGCCGGCATTTTGCCTAAACTTACATTTGAAGAAATGCTAGAAGCAACGGGGATTCACTCCGTAGCGGGCACGCTCTCCGAAACTTTTATTACCAATCCGCCGTTCCGCGCGCCGCATCATACCGCTTCTTATGTCTCTCTTGTCGGCGGTGGTGCTGTGCCGCGGCCGGGAGAAATTACTCTTGCCCATCATGGCGTTTTATTTATGGATGAGTTTCCCGAGTTTGAAAGGAGAGTTATAGAGAGTCTACGCCAACCGCTCGAAGACAAAGTGGTTTCGGTCGCACGGGCTAAAGGCACGGCGCTTTTCCCGGCTAATGTTCTTTTGGTGGCGGCCATGAATCCGTGCCCGTGCGGCAATTATGGCTTCCGCGGCAAGCAATGCATCTGCACACCTTCAGTACTCCAGCGCTATCGCCGAAAAATGTCCGGACCAATTATAGACCGCATTGATATTTGGGTTGAGGTAGACAGAATCCAGCCGCACGAATTAGGGAGTGGCGGTAGAGAAGGGGAAGAAAGCAAAATTTTCAGAACAAAAGTCGAAAAGGCCAGAAAAATTCAGCAGGTAAGATTTAAAGACCTGTCTGCCGGCAGACAGGTTTTGAAAAACGGCGAGATGAGTGCGCGCGACCTAGTTTCACTCGTATTTCTGGAAAAAGAAGTGGAGAAAGTACTAAATCTCGCTGCAGAACGACTCGGTTTCTCCCCCCGTGTGTATCACCGCATGATCAAAGTAGCCCGCACCATCGCCGACTTGGAAGATTCCGAAAAAGTTACGGATAAACACGTTCTCGAAGCCATCGAATACCGCCCGAAAAAGTTTGATGTCTAAAAAAGATTTTTCAATTGAATATGCGCATATTTATACGAACGACAAAATTGGCGAGGAGCACAAACTATCTTTAGAAATATTGAATGAAATTAAAAAAGAGAAGAATTTGACTAATCGTACAAGTTCTTTAGTTGTGATGGTCGATGATTATTCGTTTCCAGATCTAACATTTGATTATCAATCTTTTATTCAGTGGTTGTCAGAAGAAGGACATGCACCTGATCTTATTTTAAAAGAGTCCCAGCTCATACCAATTTGTGACAAGGTATTAACATCGATTGAAAATGAAAGTTTGCAGGAGGAAATTTCTAGTTACATAAGCACAAAGAAATACCCATGCTCACTTTTTATTGCGGCATGGTATCTGGCTAGACTTGGTTATATTTCTACTTCACTTGTCCCACAAAACTTTATAGCCCAAAGACTAATTAACATACTCCCAGAAAGTTTTAAATCTTTTGAAGAAAAGGGGCTAGAAATTATTCGTTCTACAAAATATAAAGAAGCTGTAGGGCAGATTGAATACAAATTTATCCCAGGAAGAAAATTGGACTAGAAAGGATTCCTGTCTCCGCGGAATTAAGCAGTGGCAATCATTTTTACCGGCACACCATGCTTTAAACTTTTTTCTAGAGCTTTGGAATTGTTTGCGGATAATTGCCTGGAGGCATCTAGCACCTCTAATCCTATAACGCGACCGAGTTTGTCGACATCTACGATTAGATTATCACTAAGCTCAATGGTTTTAGCCACTTTTGATTTGCGAAAATATACGTACATCGCATCAGCTATTTTATCGTAAGTGATTTTCATATTTTAGAGATAGTATGCTGTGATAATAACGTAAGTATTGTCTTTCTCTTTCGGCCTTATATAAACTACTTTTATCTTCCTGAAATCTATTTTCTTGATTACCACAACTCTGTCATCAAAAGACTGTGCTGTTTGATCTGGATTATTGATAGCCCATTTTATATGGTCTACATCGATGCTGCGCTCCACAATTCTTTGCTGAAAGTGAATTTGGAACTTCAGTTTCATCCTATCATTCTAGGATCTGGAAAACAAATACGCAAAGAATTTAGAACGGATTTCGGGCGCCGCGGATTTCGAAGTGGAGGTGGGGGCCGGTAGTTTTACCAGTAAGACCGATGGCGCCGATTACTTCGCCTTGGTCCACATACTGGCTGACCGCTACTCTATTGATACTCATGTGGGCGTAGAGAGTCTGGGTGCCGTTAGAGTGGCTTATAACCACATAGGTGCCGTAACCGCCGTTCCACCCGCCAATGCGGGAGATAATCACTTTGCCGGCAGCGGAAGCAAGAATTGGGGTGCTCACTGGAGCAGCAAGGTCGACTCCGTTGCGACCGTGGAGACCTTGGCTCTTGCGCCCACCCGAGATAGGTCTTAAATAATAACCGGAAGCGACAGTCTGATTGTTACTAGTTTGAGAAGCGATAGAGGTCTGAGTCGAGCTCATAACGCCATCGGGAATGATGATGACGTCGCCTACAGCAAGCTTCGCACTCGCCGGAATGTTGTTGTACGAAAGAATATCATCGAGGTCTGCCTTATATTTCTTGGCAACGGACTCTAACGTATCACCCGATTTTACAGTGTGACGCACGCCAGAGATGGGGAGAATGACGAGCTCTTGGCCGACCTTCAAAGTATTGCTCTTAAGGTCGTTGGCCCATCTTATGGTATTGACCGAGACACCGAACATCTCGGCAATTTCTCCCAAGGTGTCGCCTTGGCGCACCACATAGACGCTGATCGCTCCGGTACCGGATTTACCAGGGTCGACGAAAGTGCTTCCATCATCCCCCTCGGCGGAAAGTGCGGTATCATCGATAATAGTCACGAAAGCTCCGCCAATACTGGTTGGATTAGTATTCAAATAGCCCTCCAGAAGGTTCATGGTCTGCGAGTTGCCGGATTCCTTAGACTCAGGAATAAGCACTAAAGGCTTAGCGGAAGCTAAGAGGGGCACAACAAGGCCTAAGATGACAAAATGGCTCAACAGAGCCACGCGACCACGTTCTTTCATTGATGTAAATACATTATACCCCTTCGTGTTATAGTGTGCCAGTGACTTATCAACCTTTGAATTCCGAGCAGAAAAGAGCGGTCGAGACCACCGTCGGACCAGTTTTAATCCTTGCGGGTGCCGGTGCCGGCAAAACTAAGACCATAGTCGAGAGAATCAGGTATTTAGTTAAATGCGGGGTAGCTCCCAGTTCAATACTGGCCATCACATTTACCAACAAAGCGGCAAGAGAGATGCGGGAGAGAATCGAACTGGGGCTCCAAAAAGATCCGGCTATCAACCGGCCAGTTTCAATGAGTGAAAGACCGTTCGTAAGCACTTTCCACTCTCTCGGTGTACATATTTTACGCGAGCACTCCCACGCGGCCGGAGTAACGAGGCACTTCGCCATCTTCGATCGCGATGACAGTAAACGTGCGGTCAAAGAGGCACTGGTAAATCTTGGCTTCGATCCCAAAACTCACGACCCGGGACGCATCTTAAGCATTATTTCAAAAGAAAAAAGCCGCGGTGTCACTTTTGAAGAATGGGCCAGCTTTAACGATAGACACAGCTATATTGCCGAAGTGGTAGCTCAAGTCTGGCCGGAATACGAACGAATATTGAAAAGAGATAATGCGCTGGACTTCGACGACCTTCTGTTAAAAACGGAGAGTCTTTTAAGAGAAAAAGGGAATATCAGAGAATATTACCAGAATGTCTGGCGCCACATTCATATCGACGAGTACCAGGATACCAATCGCGTCCAATATGAAATTTCCAAAATGCTCGTCGGTCCCGAGTGCAATATTTGCGCCGTCGGCGATATCGACCAAAATATTTACTCATGGCGCGGCGCCGAACTCAAAAACATTTTGGCTTTTGAGCACGACTACCCTCACACCACCGTCATCACTCTGGAAGAAAACTACCGTTCGACTAAAAATATTCTGGAGGCGGCCAATGCCGTGATAGAGAAAAACAAAATTAGGCGACCAAAGAACCTTTACACCGCTAACGCCGGGGGAGAAAAGATCGGTGTCTTCACAAATCTCGATGAGACAGACGAGGCGGAATTTATCGCGAGTAAGGCGAAAGAATTGATGATCAGAGGGATTCCCGCTGATGAGATAGCAGTGCTTTATCGGGCCAACTTCCAGTCACGCGTTTTGGAAGAAGCATTTCTAAAACATGCCATTCCTTACCAGATTCTCGGGACTCGCTTCTTCGAGCGCAAGGAGGTTAAAGATTTGCTCTCGTATCTCCGCGCCGCACTTAATCCAGAGAGTCTGGCAGACTTAAAACGCATTATTAATGTTCCAGCGCGCGGCATAGGGAAGACTACCATTGCGAAGGTGTTTTCCGGCATGGAGAGCGACTTGCCGATACCCACGCGCGCGAAACTCTCGAGCTTCCGTACGATTCTTAAGGAGGTTGACGGGTTCGCGCAGGAGAAAAAACCGAGCGAAACTGTCGCTTTCATCATCAAGCGTTCCGGATTGGAGGAGGAGTGGAAAACAAGCGGAGAAGACGGCGCCACGCGACTGGAGAATGCGTACGAATTGGTAAACTTCGCCGCTCGATATGATACTCTTTTGCCAGAAGAAGGTATTTTGGCGCTTCTTACGGACTCGGCGCTCCAAAGTGATCAAGACGAGCTCAAAGAAGAACAAAAAGCGGTGCGGCTGATGACGGTGCATGCCGCCAAAGGACTTGAGTTCGACGTCGTCTTTATCGCCGGACTTGAAGAAGGGTTGTTCCCACATGAGCGGGTACAACTCCCTAATAAGAAAACGAATGAAGATTATTTAACTCCGGAAGAAGCAGAGGAGGAGAGACGGCTTTTCTACGTGGCGCTCACTCGCGCGAGGAAAAAAGTGATTCTTACCTATGCGCAAGTACGCAGCATGTTCGGAAGACAGATTGTCAACATGCCTTCCGAATTTATCTCCGATATCCCGCAAGAATTAGTCGAGGAGGGAAACTTGGAAGAAACCAGCCGTCTGCGCAAACCTCTATTAAACATCGATTTCTAGCCACTTGGAGGTTGAGCTTCCAAGTAAGAAGTGGTAAGATGTTGCCATGAGTATAAGAAAGGTGCCATTCGTAGAGAGGGAACTTTATCATATTTACAATAGAGGAGTAGATAAAAGGTCTATATTTTCTGATAGAAATGATTTAGAAAGATTTTTCCATAGTATGGTGGAGTTTAATACAGTTGAACCAATTGGCAGTATTTATGAAAAATCTTTTGATAAGTCTGATAAGCCTGTCAGACCGCTGATAGAATTCGTAGCTTATTGTCTAAACCCCAACCATTTCCACTTTATTCTCACGCAAGTCGCAGAACGTGGCATTGAAAAGTTTATGCACCGGCTTGGCACCGGGTTCACAAAATATTTTAATGAAAAACACTTGAGAAGCGGGGCGTTGTTTCAAGGGAGATTTAAGGCCAACCATATTAGTTCTAACGAATACCTGCTACATGCGGGCGTGTATGTAAATTTAAATTATAAAGTTCATAAGTTAAAAGAGGGTAAGAACTTCTTCCTTTCTAGCTGGGGCGAATATATGGACGACGCTTATCCAAGCATTTGCTCAAAAGAAATGTTACTGGGACAATTTAAATCAAGAGAAGAATTTGAGAAATTTGCGGAAAGTACATTGAAAGCTATTTTAAAAAAGAGAGCAGACGTGGTAATTGAACTTGAAAATATACCTAAAAATAACAACTTGGAGGTTGAGCTTCCAAGTATATATGCGGGTTAAAAAATCTTTGGGGCAGCATTTTTTGAGAAGCGAGAGAGCACTCAATAAGATTATTGAGGCGGGGAAAATTTCGCCTGAAGATTTGATTCTTGAAATCGGGCCGGGGCGGGGAGTTTTGACGGAAAAACTTTTGCAAACGGGAGCAGAGGTGACGGCGGTAGAAAAAGATGACGAACTTTACGAATTTTTAAGAGACAAATTTCACAAAGAAATTTCATCCGGGCAATTGAATTTAATTCACGATGATATTCTGGATTTTGATTTTAAAAACTATCAGCTAGAACCTAGCACCTATAAGCTAGTGGCAAACATTCCCTATAACATTACCGGCGCCATCCTCGAAAAATTTTTATCATCTGAATACCAGCCAGAGAGCTTGGTGCTCCTGGTGCAAAAAGAGGTAGCACAAAGAATAGTAGCCCAAAACCAGAAAGAAAGTATTTTGTCTATATCTGTTAAAGCTTATGGGACCCCACGGTATGTCGAGACTGTCAGAGCCGGCTCTTTTGTACCCGCACCAAAGGTAGATTCGGCCATTATTAAAATTGACAGGATTTCCAAAGATTTCTTTCAAAATACGCCTAAGAATAACAACTTGGAGGTTGAGCTTCCAAGTGAGGAGAAATTTTTTAAGCTTGTAAAAGCGGGGTTTCAATCAAAAAGGAAGAAACTTTCTTCAAATCTCGGCGTTATTTTTGACAAAAACCGGATTAAAAAGACATTTGAGATGCTTAATTTGAGTGAAAATGCCCGCGCCGAGGAGATTTCCCCCGAAATGTGGCAAAAATTGGCAATTTCTCTGTTATAATTTGGGCATGCACGCCCGGATTAATTTGGCGCTCTTTGTTTCTATCTTTCTTATCGGAAGCGCTCTTTGGATTCGCTTGAGTGATGGCGCGACCGTCAATTACGAACTGACACTTGTTGAGCCAAGCGCGAAAGAAGACGGACTTCTGGATTATTTCCTAAAACCAGAGAGCAATGCGGTCGCCACGGCGGTAAAATCGCTGCCAAAAACAGATCTTTTGGGACAGCAACTAATTCTTGAGTATGTCGACCTGGCTACCAGCGGCCAATCCTCCGAGGAGACAATAGCTACCTTAGCAGAAAAATACATAGATGGGATTCCTGGCTTGACTACAGCGCAAATTATAAATTCTACAGACCTCAACATTGTCTCTGATAGTAAAGAAAGCTTCCAGAAGTATGCGGACGAGATTATCAAAATACACCAAAAATATAGTGAGAGTATCCAGAAAAAATACAGTGGAATAGAAATAGGTGTTCTCGATTCAACCCTTTACTCCCTGACATCAGACACTAGCACAATATACAGCGATACGGCTTCAAAGCTGAAGAACATGGTTGTGCCATCAGCGCTTGCCACACTGCATGTAGAGTTAATCAATACCTATTTGCTAAATACCGAGTCTATGAAAGCGATTGCTAACACCGAAACAGATTCAGCCAAAGCATTCGCCGGATTAATTTCTCTTAGCAACAGTACGAATAGGGAAGTAGCGATCTTGTCAGAAATCAGCCGAAAACTTACAGAAGCTGGCATATGAACACTATGACTAAGAAATTTCTGACATTTATCTTAATTCTATCCGTAGTTACTCCGTTCTTTTATCTCCCACACCAAGCCAAAAAAGCTGATGCTTTATTTGGCATTGGGGATCTTAACTTGGAAAGTATTCCTCAGATTCTCCAATATTTATATGAAAAAATCGGTCGGCAGGTGGCACAGAAAATGATTGACGATATGGTACGCTCAACCGTCAACTGGGCTCAAAGTGGATTTGACGGTAACCCGGCTTATGTTACTAATCCCAAACAATATTTCACGGACTTGGCTGACGGAATTGCCGGCGATTTCATTGCCGGCAGCGACCTGAATTTCCTCTGTTCGCCGTTTCAAACGCAGATTCGGCTCGCTCTTCAGAAACAGTACCTTCAGAGAAGACAATTCCAGTGCACCTTGACTGACGCAGTCGCCAATATCGACGCTTTCTACAACGACTTTGACCAAGGCGGCTGGGATGCGTGGTTCTCCATGACCCAGAACAGCTCAAATAACCCCTATGGCGCTTTCTTAGACGCCCAGGTCGAATTGGATTCGAGAATTGCTAGTGCAGCCCATCTAAAAAGAGAGCAGTTAAACTGGAACAGCGGTTTTCTTTCCTTTGAAAAATGTCTAGGAACTGAGGTTCTCAATAATGAAACGGGTACGAAAGATTGCATCGGGGCCAAACAAGTTGTGACACCCGGGCAAACAATCAAAACTCAATTAGACAAAGCCTTGGGCTCGGGATTGGAAAAATTAATATCGGCTCAAAGTATCGACCAGCTTATCAGCGCCTTCGCTTCCGGACTTCTCAACCGCTATGTCTTCGGTTCCCAGGGACTCTTTGCAAGCGGCTCTAGTGGGAGTTCTAAAAGTTCTAAACTAGGCACCAATACCAGTAGCCGGGCCAGCGCCATTGATGTTGATGGGGATAGAATACCGGACGGCTATGACGCAGACAGAGACAATTTGTTGGAGAGCAACAATGATATTTGTTATCATGGAGGAAATCCGGCTGTAGGATGTGTTGTTTCAAGTGCTGTCGTAAGTTCTCCGTATTTCGTGCCGGTTTGCCAAGCAATCAACTTATCGCTCTTTGCTCTGCAAGATTTCGAAACATTTATCAATACGCATGCCAACCAACTTGAATCGGACGGAGAAAACTTCAAGAATAAAGCCGATGCTGAGCTATGGGCAAACAGAGCGAGCGAAGTAAATTCTTCCGTTGAAGCAGTATTGGCCGCTATCCAGAACTATCGTGCGCCATATTTCGATGAAATAGAAATTGGCACAAATAGATTAGCCAATTATATAGGTAAGGTGGTTGATTCTCTCGCCGGAGACGGCAACGATCTTGACTTGGCAAAAATCGGCAATGGTGGAGGGGGTATAGATAATCTTAAGAAATATGTAACGGACAACATCTCTTTCTTCCAAGACATCAAGAACAAATTCGGGGACTGTGGCAGACCAAATATTCGGGCGGTGGATAATGTGGTAGTGCCTGAAGAACCGCCTCCTGAAGTAACGCTTGAGGAGTTGGAAGAAAACAATATTTGTGCTACGCCGGAAGAAGTCGAACAATTTCTCATAAATAACCCCGGTGATGAAGGTAGAATTCCAGAAGCTTTCCCGTGTACAACCGAAGAACTTGAGGAAAATAATATCTGTGCTACTCCAGAAGAGATTGAGCGATTCCTGATAGACAATCCCGGCGATGAAGGCCGTCTTGATGAAGCTTTCCCATGCACCCAATGAAAAAGTATTTCCCGCGCATCTCTAAAATTCTTCTGACTTCCGTAATTGTTTTCGGAGTGAACGGCCTGCTTTTGCTGCAGACAGTGCATGCGTCTCCAGAAAATCCTAATGAGCCGTGTGAATATGTACCATTCCCAAATGGAACAATACCGGATGTTCCAACGAACGCTCCATGTGAAGGCAAGACTCTGGGTGATTTTCTGAACCAAGCACCGCTACAATCTACCTTATCTGCAGGTATTGATGACGCTGCTAACTCTGTTGTCGAGTGGGTACTGAAGAGATTGGCAACATTCATATTGACATTGACCAGCTATCTGACCGGCCTTGCCGCTATTGTTCTAAATGGCGCCGTATTTTACACCGTGGTCAAAGTTTCAGAAAACTACGCCAGTCTCACCACCATAAGCGAAACATGGAAAGTAGTGCGCGATATCGCCAACATGGGCTTCATCTTCGTGCTCCTTTATGCCGCTATCAGGCAGATTATCGGCGCCAGCCAAGACAATCAGAAACTGATTGTAAAGGTGGTGACTGTCGCCATTCTCATAAACTTCAGCTTGTTCTTTACCAGAGTGGTTATCGACATTTCAAATGTTTTAGCTCTGACCTTCTACGATGCCATAGCGCCGGAAGCGCTAAGTATTGACGCCAACTGGACAGAGCAGAAAGGACTTTCGAACGCTTTCATGCAACACCTCAACCTGCAGACGCTTTACGAAGCGCCAAATCTAAACTCTACCACTATCATTACCATAGGAGTCTTTGGTTCGATTATGCTTCTTATCGCGGCCTTCGTATTTTTCGCTGTAGCGCTCCTATTTATTATCCGTTACGTCATATTAATATTGGTTTTAGTTCTCTCGCCGATAGCATTCGTTGCCTATATTCTTCCTAGTGGCACGGGTATAGAAAAATACAGAAAGCAGTGGGTAGACGCTCTCTTGGGGCAGTCATTCTTTGCGCCCATTTACTTTATGCTAACGTGGGTAACACTTAGCATCTTAAGCGGTGTTACAAAATCATTCGGTGCCGGAACAACAGCGGTCGGCTCTGAAGCGGGGCTTGGCGGATTGGCAAGTGTGGTGGGCGGTACAATCAACAGCGGAGCATTCATCATGCTCATTAACTTCATTATTGTTATCGTGCTTTTGATTGCCTCTCTCATGATTGCCAAAGAGTGGGCCAACAAAGCCGGCGGTGGCATCGGCAAACTTACCAGTTGGGCGACGGGTACAGTAGCAGGAGGTGCAACATTTGGACTAGCCGCACGAGCAGGCAGATACGGCTTGGGTGGAGCAGCTGAAGTTTTCAAAGAAAGCAAACTCTACAAGAGACTTGAAGCAAGGTCTCCTGATAGTGCGATGGCTCGACTCACTCTTGCTGCCGCAGATAAAACCAGAAAAGCGTCGTTTGATGTTCGCGGTTCTCGTGTAGGCGGCATATTAGCCGGAGTTGGGCTTGAAGCTGGCCAAGCTCAACAAGGCGGCATTGAAGCCGAAAGAAAAGCGGTGGAAGAGTTCTTTGAGAGACCGGGTACAGAGGCACATAAAAAGAGACAAGAAAGAGGAAGGGCTGCACAAAACGAGCTCGATATTATCGCGGGTGCAACTCTTGGAGCTCCGGCCGGCGCTGTTACTGCAATGGAAAAGGCTATGGCAAAGATGTCGGATAAGGAAATTGAAGCTATTGTTGACTCAAACAGGAAATTGCTTGAGAGCCAGGCATTTGCAAATGCTCTTAGCGTCAAACAGCTCGAGGCTCTTAACAAGAGTGACAAAATTTCTGAGACAGAGAAAGACACACTTAAGGCAAGGAGATTTAATACGATTAATGCCGCTATGGCTGTAGGTGGAGCAGGCGCAGCTGCAGTAGCTGCAGACATTAAGGCCTTGTCAGACCCAGAACTTGAGATGATTAACCCGGCATATCTGACAGACCAAGACTTTGTGGGTCAATTACGCGGAGGTCAAGTTGAAGCCATTAATAAGAGCAACAAGTTCACAAGAAGACAAAAAGATGAGTTTAAGGCTGTTAGGAGAGAGCCGCTCGATACT
Organism: Candidatus Zambryskiibacteriota bacterium; assembly: GCA_016180955.1. Lineage (GTDB taxonomy): Bacteria > Patescibacteriota > Minisyncoccia > Phycocordibacterales > Zambryskibacteraceae > UBA5004. The sequence continues at coordinate 31,076 of JACPAD010000002.1, read as the reverse complement.
GCTATTGCTGCAGGCAATGCCGCTGTAGCTCAAGATGAGTTGCGCAAGTTCAGTCCAAAAGAAATAACCGCCCTAGGTATGCCTACCATGACTAACCCGATAGTACTAGGGGCTTATACTCCAAATGTGTTAAAGAGGATGGCCACAGAAATGAACACGGCAAATATTCAGACTCTTCGCACATTACTTCTTGTAACATTCCCCGCTGGCACAGCAACCGGAGATTGGTTGAGGGATGCTAATACCGGCGTAGTAGACTTCTCATAACATGACCTACTCACGCGAACAACAGCAAGCGGCTTACAAAAAACTTCCAGAAGAAGCACAGAACTTTATTATGTCTAATGAGACAACTGAATTTATATCTGCAAACTTGGAAAAATACGGCTTACCAGAAGAACAGATAAATCTTGCTGATAGTGAAATTCTTTATGCAATGTACGGACTACAAACACTCGATACGGCAATACAGAAAATCGCGGAAATAAGTGGTGAAAAAAATGAGGAACTTTCTTCACTCAAAGCAGATCTGCAGGAAAATATTTTCAGCAAATACAAAGAATTGGGAGTTGTAACGACAGAAAGGCCCATTGTCATAACTCAAGAAACAAAAGAAGATGCTCTGAAAGAATTATCCCAAAGAGCCGAGCAGCAGAAATCAACGGTTCCGGAGGTTCTTCCCGCTAATCTCCCCATGGTTGAGTCGGGAGAAATAGTCCACGATGTGCCCCATGTAGAATCAAAGGCAGAAGTCGAGCTGCCGAAGCCGGAGAAACCGAAATTATCTATGCCCGTACCGGATTACAGATATCCTGAAGGAAAAGACCCTTATAGAGAACCCCTGAATTAGCTACGCTAATTGAATAATGAATAACGAATTAGGAATAAAGATAGGGAAAATTGAAAAATTCCAAGATTTAAATGTATGGAAAGAAGGGCACCAGCTTGTTATACAGATATACAAAATTTCCAGATTATTTCCAAAAGAAGAGGCTTTTGGCCTAACTAGCCAGATTAGACGTGCTGTCGTCTCTATTACATCCAATATTGCGGAAGGATTTGGTAGACAATCTTATAAGGATAAGCACAACTTTTATCAAATGGCTTTTGGTTCTATAATTGAAGTGCGAAATCAGTTGCTTATATCCAGAGACGTTGGCTACGTGAACAATTCAGATTTTCAAATCCTTGACGAACAGGCGGTAAAAGTTGAGAAAATTTGCCGAGGATTAATCAAAAAATCTCGTGAATTCTATTCATAATTCATTATTCTTTATTCATTATTCCACCCTATGAGATTCCAAGTTCCCCAATTTATCGAGGTCGAGGACAAGATTTTCGGCCCTTTGACCTTCAAACAATTCGTCTATCTCGGCGGCGGAGCGGGTATTTGCGTCATTTTACTTACCTTTCTGCCAAAATTCCTAGCCATTCTCCTCTCTTTGCCAGTTGTCGTCTTTACGGCAGCGCTCGCATTCTACAAAGTTAATGAGAAGCCATTTATTCATCTAATCGAGTCATTTTTAAACTATACTCTGGGAAATAAGCTCTATATTTGGAAGAAAGAGTCGCCTACGCTCAAGAGCTCCGGCGTACCGAGGGAGAAAAAACCTATCGAGCAAATTTATGTGCCGAAACTCTCGGAAAGCAAACTTAAGGAACTCACTTGGAGCTTGGATATCAAAGAGAATTCGAATCCTGTAACTCAGGATTCGAATTCTCAAATTTCTAATTAGTCTAATTGCTCTAATTATTCTAAAAATCCAAATTTTTAGGTCAATTAGGTTAATTAGAATAATTAGGTTAATTGATATTAGGCTATAATGTAGCTATGACAGCGGCAACAAATGCAACACAGGAGTTTGTTCCTATCAAGGAAGTCAGAGACGGCATTGTTATCCTCAAGGATGGCGGCATGCGCGGCATTCTATTATGCTCTTCGATGAACTTCTCCTTGAAGTCCGCAGACGAGAAGAACGCCATCCTCTTCCAATTCCAGGACTTCCTCAACTCGCTCGACTTCTCGATAGAGATACTGGTGCAGAGCCGCAAGCTCGACATCAGACCCTATATCGCCCTTCTTGAGGAACAGGAGAAAGAGCAGTCAAACAATCTAATGAAGATACAGGTGCGCGAATACATCGAGTTCATAAAAAATTTCACCGAATCCACCAACATTATGACCAAGCACTTCTTCGTGGTAATCCCTTATTCTCCGACAATATTAAATCCAGCGGCGGCAAGTGGCATTGTCTCAACTTTCGACTTCCGCCAACGCCTAGGCTTTGGCGGACAAGTCGGCAACAATTCAGAGAATGCTCTAGCAGGCGAGGCGGCGTTTGACGAAAACAGGAGTCAGCTCGAGGAACGTCTATCGGTCGTCGAACAAGGACTGGTACGCACCGGCATCCGTGTCGCAAGACTCGGCACCGAAGAAGTGATAGAGCTTTTCTACAAAGCTTTCAACCCCGGAGAAACAGAAAAACCGCTCAAAGTGAGCTAGCTCACTTTGCAAATCACCATGTCAATTTTCAGCTCATTATTTAAGAAAAGAGAGAATAAACCTGATATCTCCTCCATTCTGCCTCAAGAAATATTCGAGGCCGGGGTTTTGGAGCTCAAAGACATCATCGCTCCTTCGGCTCTCAAGGTTACGCCCAAAGAGATCAATCTGGGAGAGAAAATCCTTAGGAGTTTCTTCGTCATCTCCTACCCGCGCTTCCTCTCCGAAGAATGGTTCGCTCCCATTATCAATATGGACAAGGTCTTCGACGTCGCTATCTTCATCCATCCGATTGAGACTTCCAGAGTTTTGCGCCAATTCCAGAGGAAGGTGGCCGAAGTACAAAGCCAGATCCACATGAGAGAAGAGAAGGGGTTGGTGCGCGACCCGGTGCTCGACGTTGCTTATCAGGACCTCGAGAATCTGCGCGACCAGCTCCAGCAGGCGCAAGAGAAACTCTTCGACGTCGGGCTCTACATCACCATTTACGGTGACTCCGACGCCGAGCTCGACAAGATTGAGTCAGAAATCAAATCCATTCTCGAGGCCAAGCTTATCTACGTCAAGCCAGCTCTTTTCCAACAGGAGCAAGGTTATAAAAGCACTCTGCCTTTAGGCAACGACCTTTTAAATGTCCACTCCAAGCTCAATTCCTCTCCTTTATCGTCGCTCTTCCCATTCACTTCCTTCGACCTTACTTCCGACAAAGGCGTCCTTTATGGCGTCAACCGGCATAATTCATCATTGGTCCTCTTCGACCGCTTCTCGCTTGAAAACTACAACTCCGTCATCTTCGCCAAGGCCGGCGCCGGCAAGTCGTACGCCGCTAAGCTCGAGATATTACGCACTTTAATGTTTGATACCGAGGTCATCGTCATTGACCCGGAACGTGAGTATGAGTACATGGCCGAGGCCACCGGCGGCCGCTACTTCAAAATCTCCCTTAACTCCGAGCACCACATCAACCCCTTTGACCTGCCACAACCTACGGCGGGAGAGAGCGCGGCGAACGTCTTACGTTCTAATATTATTAATCTCGTAGGTCTTTTCCGTTTAATGATGGGGGGCCTGACGGCCGAGGAAGACGCCATTATCGACCGCGCTATTACCGAAACTTATGCTCTTAAGGACATCACTGTCGAGTCTGATTTCAGCAATATCGAGCCACCTTTGATGTCTGACTTCGAGCTGGTGCTCTCCGGTATGGAGGGTGGGGAGTCCTTGGCTCAGCGACTCTCGAAGTATACCAAGGGCACTTGGGCCGGCTTCATCAATCGTCCGACCAATGTCGATATCAACAAGAAGTTCGTAGTCTTTTCTCTCCGCGACATGGAGGACGAGCTCAAGCCCATTGCTATGTATATCGTCACGCACTATATCTGGAACGCCATCAGGAAAGAATTAAGGAAGCGCCTCTTAGTCATTGACGAGGCGTGGTGGATGATGAAGTCCGATGATACGGCTTCTTTCCTCATGGGGCTTGTCAAGCGCGGACGTAAATACTTCTTAGGCGTCGCTACTATCACTCAAGACGTAGGGGATTTCCTGAAGAGTCCGTACGGCGTGCCAATCATTACCAACTCTTCCATCCAACTGCTACTCAAACAATCTCCGGCCACCATTGACGAACTCCAGAAAACATTTAATCTCACGGACGAAGAGAAATATCTCTTGCTCGAGTCCGACGTGGGCGAAGGGATTTTCTTTGCGGGTCTGAAGCATGTGGCGATAAAAAATATCGCCTCTTATACCGAGGACCAAATCATTACTTCCGATCCCTCCCAAGTCCTTGCCATAAAGAAAGCCAAGCAAGAAGCGGCGGAGGACAAAGAAACGGCTCTTGCAGCCCAAAACAAAGAAATAAAAGAAGCTCAAAATGCCGGATGAGAAAAAAGAGAAAGGATTAAAAACTAATACCGTTGTACTCATGATCTCAGTGGCTTTCTTTTTCGACGCCCTTCAAGCGCTTTTAACTTTTATTTTCATGGGGTGGCTGGTGGGAATATTCGCCGCATTAACCTTTTACGTATGGTTTAGAACACACGAAATAAGCTTTATGAAGCCGAAACGACTTTTTGCTTTTGGCGGCGCATCAGTTGCTGAAATAATTCCATTTGTTTCTGCTCTGCCCGCTTGGACTGCCGCTGTAAGTTACTTAGCCCTTCAATCAAAAATTCAAGAAGTTATTCCGGGAGCAGATATTACAAAATTAGATATAATGAAAAGATGAAAAAAGTTTTCATTCTTACTTTCTACTTCTTAATTCTTACTCCCGCAATCGCGTTCGCGCAATCAGTTGACATCCTTTGGCAGGGAGAGGGCTATACGCCGCCTTTTTATTACGGGCGGACGCTTTGGTCTAGCCAGTCAAGAATTACCTTGGTTGCGGTACCACAAGGGCTTGGCAACTCAACTGCTCTTAATTACAAATGGAGTCGGAACGGCACCGTCCTCGGCAGCATTAGCGGGGTGGGAAAAAATACTCTGTCATTTGTCGACTCCGTGCTCTCCAAATCACAAGCTATTAAGATAGAGATTGTGTCAAGTGAAGGCGATACTCTAGCGCAATCTTCTACTGTCATTACTCCGGTCTCGCCGTCGCTTCTGGTTTATGAGAACAGCCCACTTTATGGCTTCATGTTCCACAGGGAAGTGGGCGGCAATTACATCCTGCGAGAGCCGGAAGTAACTTTTGATACCTTTCCGCTCTTTTTCAGCGCTAGTGACATAGCTTATCAATGGGGAACAAATAGCGGAAAATCAAGTACCGAGAGTTCTGCCACTTACCGCGCGCCGGAAGAGGGTTCGGGCGAAGCGTTTATCTCTATTGAAGTAAAAAGTGCGAATAAAATACTCCAGTCTGCTAAAAAGAGTTTCTTAGTAAAATTTGGAAACGATGAACCCAACTGAATACACACTTTTAGAAAAGTTACCTCTTGGTCCAGCCAATGAATTGGTTCAGACTGTGACCACCGCAACTTATATTCCCGGGCTTTTCCGGCTCATCATCGGCATTGCCGGGGTACTGGCGGTGGTACGCATCATCTTTGGCGGCATCAAGTACATGTCGACGGACGCCTTCAGCGGCAAGAACGAGGCCAAGGGAGTTATCGAGAATGCGCTCTGGGGACTCTTATTGGCCATGGCTGCTTGGCTCATCGTCTATACCATTAATCCCGGTTTGGTAAATTTCAATCTAAATATTCCAGTCCAAGAGATAGCTACTAGCACCCTGGGGGGAGGCGGAGGTGTAGGTACCGGGTGTCAGGGAAATTGCCCTTTTTCTTATGTAAATAGTTCTGGTGTAACTGTTCGCTACAGAAATTGCTCTTCATGTTCGAATGCAAACTCTTTCGGGTTGAGCATCAAAAATCAAATTGTGAATGGCACCCAGGCCCAAATGAATACCGATTTGGGCAATAAATTGAAGGCCATGCGCGATACTTCCGGCAACCCTTCATTTCAAGTTACAGAAACTTGGCCTCCAACAGTAAATCATGCCTCTCAAGCACAGTACGACGGCACCTCGGTTGATGTTAGTTTATTAAACCCAACTGCTAGCAGTATCGCAACATTCGCAAACAATGCTAAGGCAAAAGGATTAAGAGTAGAATATGAAGTTGCAACTGAAGTTAAGCGTCAAGCATATATAAGCGCCGGACTGCCCTTCGGAGTTACTATTATTGTCGTCCCTTATATAAGCGGTGAGCACTTCTCCGTATACATGAACTAAAATGAAAAAGATTTTAATTATTCTTAGTGTTCTGGTAATCGCCGCTTTTGGAGCGTGGCTTATTCTGCGCGATTCTGAAATACCGATCGTTGAAACAATCGTAGACGGCCTGCCGTTCGGCTCGGGAGAAGATATTAATATTCCTGCTTTAAGCACTAGCGAGGACACCGTGGGAGAAACCACTTCGTTTGACGATAACATTACTGCCGAAGATAAACTCTTCCGCATCTCCAATACACCGGTAGCAGGCTTTACGACGTTTGGCAATCTGGTGCGATACGTCGACCGCGCCACCGGCCACATTTACGAAGTCAATCTGGAAACGAATGGGAAGATAAAAATCACCAACCAGACTTTACCCAAGATATACGAGGCCTATTTCAGACCAGATGGCAACGCTGTTCTCTTTAGATCTCTTGAGAATGATTCTTCTGGTGTGGTAGAAAATCTCTCCCTTGCTCTTACTCCTCCACAAAGCACCTCTACAGATGCTCTTTATACCGTTTCGTCTACTCTCTTGCGCGGAGATATAAACTCTGTGGCTGTTGGCTCGGGCCTGCCTGCACAGGCAGGCAACACACTCTTTTATGTACTTAGAGATACAAATGCTATCGTCTCTTCGACTTTTACCGGCACTTCTCTACGAACACTTTTCCAATCGGCATTCGATAACTGGCGACTGGAAAGAGCGGGCAACAACTTACTCGTTTATACCGAAGCAAGCGCCAATGCTCCGGGGTTTGCCTATTTTTTAAATTCTGCCGGCGGCTCTTTGAGTAAAATACTGGGGCCGCTTCAAGGACTTACGGCTATTGCTAACTCTAACGGCAGCCGCATTCTTTATTCTTACTTCGAAAATAACGGCACCAAGTTATTTGTAAAAAATAGCCAAACCGGCGCTTCTTCCGAAATCCTGCCGTCAACTTTGGCGGAAAAATGCATATGGTCTTCAAAAGAAGTCAATACCTTCTTTTGCGGTACGCCGCTTATCGGTCTCTCCGGACAGGAGCCGGACAACTGGTACTTAGGCAAAACGCATTTCTCCGACTATATCTGGCGCTTCGATACTAACTCCGAGACAGCCCAGCTTGTCTCAAATCCAAAAACGGATTTCGATATTGACTTGGATGTACTTAAACCAAAACTTTCTTCCAATGAAGATTATTTAGTTTTTATCAATAAAACTGACCAAACCCTTTGGGCCATTCGACTCAACTAGTTTTCAAATTTTTCCTCACAAAAATTTCTTGGGCAATGCTGAACAGGTTGGTAATGAAAAAGTACAACCCTATCACGCCGGATACTTGGTAAGCAATGAAGAACATAATTATCGGGAAAATATATTTGGCTTGAGTTTGCATGCTCTTAGCCAGATTGTCCCCCAAAGAATTCCCTTTTGGAACAGTTTGGCTTTTCGTTGAAACTTTGAACTGGGCAAACGTTGATGCCCCGGCAAGAAATGCCAGAGTCAGGCTCTTGCCGGTAATATCAAAAAGACCTAAGAAGGTGGTATCTATGCTTTCTGGCGCCGGCACAAAAAAGTAGAGGAGCGAAATTTTGACCTCAGGGAAATGCAAAAAAATCTGGTAAAGAGCAAGAATGATTGGTAGCTGGATGATGATGACAAGAATTCCGGAAAATGGATTAATGCCTTTCTCTCGATAGAGAGCAAGTGTGCGGCGAGTTTGTTCTTCCGGCTTATCTTTATATTTCCCTTTGATCTTCTCGAGCTCTGGACCGGCTTCAGTCATCTTCGCCTGGGTTAGAGTCGCCTTGCGCGAGAGAGGGAAGAGAACAAGCCGCACCAATATAGTAAGAAGAATGACGATGACGCCGGCATCAGCCCAAGGAAAAATTTTAAAGAGCAGTATAAGAACGTTATAAAGAGGGTCGAAGAAAAAAGTATGGTAAAGATAAGACATAAAAAATATTATAATTCCTAATTTCTAATTGACCTAATTAATCTAAACAATTCTTCTTTTAATTCTTTTCCTTTGATATTTTCCGCTCCCGGCTTGGCAACGATAAAGTATGTCGCCGGTTTAAGATCGGAAATAAATTCATGCACGATCGGGCGAATGCGCCGGCGGATTCTGTTTCTCACGACTGCTTTTTTAGAAATTTTTTTTGATACGGAAATAACCACTTGAACAGTGCTTGAGGGTCTTCTGTGTAAATAGAAATGGTCAGAAACCATTAAGCGGCTAGACGAAATCGCCCTTTGCGGCGGCGGTTCCTGATAGTTCGCTTGCCAGTGGAAGTTTTCTGCCTCGATAGGAAGCCGTGCCTTCTTTGCCTCTTTCTCTTTTTCGGCTTATATGTTGTAGACATTTATAGTGAGCTGTGGTCAAACTATTTTTATTAACAGCTTGTAAACATATTATAAACATTTTTCGGGCCATTCACAAGTTTTGATACCTGAAGCAAAAAGGGTACTATAAGACGCAACAGAATTTTCTGAAATGGACTGCAAACAACTTTGGCAAAACGTTCTGGTGGAAATGGAGCTCGGGGTCTCTAGGGCAAATTTCACCACTTGGTTCAAGGACACGCGCATCGTTAAAGAAGACGGCGGGGTAGTCGTTTTGTCAGTGCCCAACGCCTTTGTCAAAGAGTGGCTCTTAACCAAGTATCACAACTCCATCTTAAGAAGCTTAAGGAATATCGAGAACTCTATCCATGCCGTAGAGTACGTGGTCAACAAGGAAGAGGCGCGCCGCCGCGACGACAGACCGGCCAAAGACCTCTCCAATACCAGAGAGCTCCCTCTGCCGGAGATAACCGTAAATAAGGAGGACAATCTTAATCCGCGCTACACTTTCGAATCATTCATCGTGGGGCCCTTCAATGAGCTCTCACATGCCGCCGCTCAAGCTGTCATCAAAAATCCGGGCATCATGTACAACCCACTATTTATCTACGGCTCAACAGGCCACGGTAAGACACATTTAATTCAAGCTATCGGCAACCATATCAAGACGACCTCTCCCGGCAAGAAGGTCTATTACATGACTTCCGAGCAGTTTGTTCAAGATTTTATGAACGCCTTCCAGCATCAAAAGATTCATATCTTTAAGGAAAAATACCGCAAGTACGACGTTTTGATAGTCGACGACATCCAACTCTTTTCAGATAAACAACGCTGCCAGGAGGAGCTTTTCCACCTCTTTAACACCCTCTACGACAGCAATCGACAGATTATTTTCTCCTCCGACAAACACCCGCATTTCATCCCCAATCTTGAGGACCGACTTAAATCGAGATTTCTTGTGGGTATGACGGTAGAACTGCCCGCGCCGGATAAAGAGTCAAGAGCAGCCATCATTTCCGCCAAATCCTTGCAGCAAGGCGTAACCTTGTCCGCAGAAGTCACGGATTACTTGGCACACACCATAAACGGCAATATCCGCGAGCTGGAAGGTGCCGTCAATGCTCTTCTCTGCCAAGCGCAGCTTAAGGGCAAAGAATTATCACTGCTTGATGTTAGAAATTACGTTAAAAACAACGTCAAACCTAAGAAAATCATGGCTGTCAAAGATGTAGTCAGAATTATTTCAGACTTTTACAACATTAAGGAAGACAATATCTACGAAAAGACCAGACATAAGGAAATCATCAGGCCGCGCCAGATTATAATGTATATTCTGCGTGAGGATTTTAATATTTCCTATCCATCTATTGGAGATAGACTGGGAGGCAGAGATCATACTACCGTTATTCATTCCTGTGAGAAGGTAAAGAACGATATTAAGGAAGACCGCGAACTTCTGGAGGAGATTGAGCAGATTAGGGGACTACTTGCTGTCTCATAATATGTGGAAAAAAACCTTAAATGATGTTAATAAGAGTGGTGGAATTGTCAATAAATTGGAATCAATCAATAAAAACATTAACTTAATTAGAAACTATACCCAACTTATCATTCTCAAAATTCTAAAAAACCCAATATTTAAAGCAAATCATGCCTTATACACATATCCACCCTACTCATCATCCTCTTCTAGTATTTATATATAAAATATGAAAATAGAATGCATTAAAGAACAGTTGGAAGAAGTGCTAAATAAAGCAGACAAGATTGCTGGTAAAAACACCACTCTAGCTGTACTCTCTGGTTTATATTTTGACGCAAGACAAAACTTATTAAACATTAAAGCCACCAACCTAGATATTGGTATCTCAATCAAACTTCCAGTCAAGGTTATTGAACCAGGTACGGTAGTTATACCGTCGCGCATTATTACCCCCTTCATTTCTTCTCTGTCAAGAGACAAAAATATTACTCTAAGCACCAAAGAACAAACGCTTGAGATAAAAACTTCCTCAACCAAAACCAATATTAAAACTCTTCCGACCGAAGAATTTCCGATTATTCCGGAGATTGGAGAAGATAACGCTTTCTCCATGCCGGCACGCGACCTAGTTTTTGGTGTACGCTCGGTAATTTACGCCGCCGCTACCGGAAGCATCAAACCGGAACTCTCCTCGATAGCTATTACCCATGAAGGAGATTTTCTAGTATTTGCCGCAACAGATTCATTTCGCTTAGCGGAGAAAAAGGTAAAGATAAAGAAAATTCCCCACTTCAAGCAAATTCTTATTCCGCAGAAGAATGCCGCCGAGGTCATAAGAATTTTTGATACAAATACCGAAGAAGTTTCACTTTCGATAGAAGAGCATCAGCTTGCTCTGCGTTCCGGCGGGGTTTACCTCACCTCACGCATCATTGAAGGTGTTTTCCCCGATTATCGCCAAATTATCCCGAAAGAAACCACAACCTCGGCAGTTGTTCTCAAACAAGATCTTATAAATTCACTCAAAACATCCCTCATCTTCTCGGACTCTTTCAATCAAATGACCCTTAAACTTTCTCCGGGGGCTAAACGCTTCCAAATCGAATCCAAAAATTCGAATATTGGCGAAAGTATCCACTTAGTTGATGCTGCGCTTGAGGGCGAGGATATCTCTATTAACATCAATCATCGTTACTTCACCGACTGCTTCCAATCCATCACAACCGACAGCATTTCGCTTAATTTCTCCGGTGTGGCTAAACCGGTTCTCGTCTCCGGCGTTGGTGATACAAGCTTTCTCTACCTCGTGATGCCGATGAATCAGTCTTAATTGATGAAAAATCTTTTTAATCTTCTGGAAAGATTTTCAAAAGTTTTAAATAAAGAAACTCTAGCCAAAGAAACAATCGTTAAAATAGTTCAGGAAAAAGCAAAAGTAAAACTTCTGCCTAAACAAATTTTTTTCAAAGACGGGATTTTGGAAATTAATTCGGGGGCCGCGGCCAAAAGCGAAATTAATTTAAAAGAAGAGCAGATAAAAACGGAACTCAAAGAACGACACAAAATTTTTATCTCGCGAGTTATCTATAGATAATCAAAAGCCAGTAGGCAGAGGCGCTGAATTAGTAGAGACCCAGTGCTGGACACCGTATTCCCAGTTTATAAACTGGGAATCGTCTGCTGGGTTAGATGGCACGGGTCCGCGAGGGTTGTCTTTGTCGACCCAGTAAAGTATTGAGTGCGCGCCGGAAACTTGTCCGCGCAATACTGGCTTTAAACTGGAGAGATCTTCCGTAGTCGGCGAAATAAATTCTTCTCTAGGCAGATTCGGCAGAACTTTATCCATAAGCTCTCTCCATAAGGGCGAAACGATAAGCCCAGCCACTTTCTTTTCCATAGGAGAATTGTCGTTGTTGCCCACCCAGGCGCCGATGACGAGGTTGGGAGCGTAACCGAGAATCCAAGCGTCTCTGTAGTCATTCGAAGTACCGGTTTTTACCGCCACGTTATCTCCAATATAGAGAGGAGAGTTGGGACCGTAGCCGGGGGTTCTGGCCGTGTTATCAGAGAGAATGCTTGAGATGGCGCGAGCTGTTTCTTCCGGCAAGACGCGTCTCGGGAACGGCGCGTGCTTATCGATGATATTGCCCTCGGCGTCCTCTACCCAGAGCACCGACATGTATTCATTTCTTATACCGTCGTTGGCGAATACTCCGTAAGCCGAAGCCATGTCCAAGAGAGAGACTGCGCCGCCTCCGAGGACAAGGGAGAGTCCATAGCGGTCAAGCTCCGTTAAGCTCTTAATACCCAAACTCTCCGCGAGCTCTATGGAGTCACGAACCCCCGCCAGATAGACTGCCTTGACTGCCGGGATGTTAATGGATTGGGCTAAAGCGTTTCTTATGATTATCGGACCGCGGAACTTATCGTCATAGTTTACCGGAGAATAGCAAATATCGTCCGTGGTAAATAAATCTTTTGCACAAGAGGGCGAGAATTGAGTAGGCACGTCAAAGAGAATAGTTTGGTCGGTGTAGCCCTTGTTGAAGAGAACCGAGTAGACAAAGGGCTTAAAGGTCGAGCCCGGCTGTCTGTGACCCAAGGCGGCATTGAAGTTGCCGTCAATCTCGGGGTCGAAGTAATCGCGCGAGCCGACCATAGAGAGAATCTCACCGGTCTTCGGGTCGATGGCAACGATGGCGTTGTTGTTGCCGTTGAACTGGACCTGGTTTATCTCGCCGTATTTCTTCGCCAGCGCCTCGGCGTCCCTCTGGATCGAATAGTCGAGAGTGGTAACCACTTTCCAGCCGCTCGACTGAAGTACGTCTTCGCCATAAATTTTTGTCAGCTCATCGATGACAAAAAAGACGAAATGGGGCGCCTTGATGTTCCCGGTATTCTCGCGCTCTTTAAAGACCACTTGTTCGACAAGCGCCTTCCCATATTCTTCCTCGGTGATAAAATTCTGCGAGAGCATTTCTTTCAAGATCAAATTCTTTCTCTCCTTAAGCTCATCCTGATGACTGCCGTACGGCGAGTAGTAAGAGGGGGCCTTGGGAAGAGCGGCAAGGTAAGCGGATTCGGCAGCAGTCAAGTCGGACGCGCTTTTCCCCAAGAAATTTTCGGCAGCCTCCTCGATGCCATAGACGGTGCCGCCATAAGGAATCTCATTGAGGTAGAGCGAGAGTATCTCGTCTTTAGTAAGAACTTTCTCAAGCTTAAGCGCGAGAATGAGCTCTTTAAGCTTTCTTGTCGGGGTTTTGTCTTTAGTAAGAATAGAATTTTTGACTACTTGCTGAGTGATGGTCGAGCCGCCTTGGCTGAAAGAGAGAGTGGTTAAGTTGACCCAGACGGCCCGAAGAAAAGAGCTTAAATCAAAACCGTTGTGGGAGTAGAAGTCCTTATCCTCTATGGCAATAGTGGCATGCTTGGCATTTGGGGAGATATTCTCGAAGGCCACCACCTCGCGCCTGACATCCCGTGAGAAATCGTAGAGAAGGATCTCGCCAGTACGGTCGTAGATTTTTGTCGACTGGTCTATCCGGCGCTCGTTTAAAGACTCAAGAGCAGGGATGCGGAGTGAGGCCGTCCAGAGAATAAAGAGACCTGAAACGAAAAGGAGAGCAGCACCCAAAGCTAAAAAGTGGTTAGATTTCATTAGGAATATTGATTTTATCATATTCCGTTTCATGCTACATTGTTCTCATGAATAAAGATGTAGATTCGACAAGCTCACTACGAGTAGAAGAACTCCTTTCGCGCGGGGTGGCAGAGGTTATTGGAAAAGAGGATTTAAAGAAGAAGTTAGAATCTGGTAAGAAACTAAGAGTAAAACTAGGCATTGATCCAACTAGTCCAAACCTTCACCTCGGCCGATCCGTTCCCTTGCTCAAAATGCGCGACTTCCAAAAGCTGGGGCACCAGGTAGTTTTTATTGTTGGAGATTTTACAGGAGTGATCGGAGATTCTTCTGATAAGGAAAGCGAAAGGCCAATGCTAGATCACAGCGTTATTGAAGAAAACAAAAAAAGTTATTTTGAACAGATAGGCAAACTCATAAATCTGGATCAGGCAGAGCTCAGATATAATTCCGAGTGGCTCGAACCTCTTACTTACCGCGAAATTGGAGAACATGCGGATCAATTCTCTGTTTCAGATTTTATCGCCAGAGAAAATATTGCCAAGCGCCTTACGGAGGGAAAAAGGGTTTCTTTGCGGGAAGTGCTTTACCCACTAATGCAAGGATATGACAGTGTAGCCACTAAGGCGGATGTTGAATTGGGCGGTATAGACCAACGTTTCAATCTTTTGTCCGGGCGAGTACTTCAAGAACACTTCGGCCAAGATCCGCAAAGTATTGTCATGACCACCTTTCCAATTCTAGGCCTTGATGGACGCAAAATGAGTTCTAGCTGGGGTAATACCATAAACTTCAACGATATTCCAAACGATATGTATGGAAAAGTTATGAGTATGGTTGACGATCAGGTTCCCAGCTATTTTGAAGCATGTACCAGACTACCTATGGAAGAAGTAAATACGATAATCAAGAGTCATCCTAAAGAAGCTAAAATGCGCTTGGCTTTTGAAATTACTAAGCTCTATCATGGCGAAGAAGCGGCTAAACAAGCAGAAGAAAATTTCGCCGAAACTTTTTCGAAGGGGGGAGTGCCGAAAGACGTCGAGACGGTAAGGGCAAGTAAAAATACTCCGCTTGTCGAAGTGCTTCTCAAGCAAGGGTTAGTTTCTTCCAAAACAGAATTCAACCGGCTTCAGAAAGAAGGAGCCATCAAAGAAATCGAAAGCGGTGTTTACCGCATTGGCAAACACCGCTTCTTGAGGATTGAGATTGTCTAAATTGGGTTAACGTCGTCAAACGGTTCCTCTTCCTCATCTTCCTCTTCCGCTAAGTCGTCGGCACTTTCCACATCATCATCAAGCAAATCTTTCTTTTTAGTTTCAAGCTCGTCATCAAGAGGCAAGCCGCCCTCTTCAAGCTCATCGTCTTTAAGGATATCGTCTTCCATAATGCAAATAATCTAATTATTTTTAATCAAACGCCCTGATTTAAAACCGGCGTTTTTTCGAATGCACTTATTTGTATCAGATACCCTTTTTCGTTGCAAGGTGAGTAATCCCCAGCGCGATAGCGTCGAGTTCGTCGTCGAGTCTCTTTGAAGATTTTTTTGGCAGAGTCACTAATTTCTTAACCATACTGGCTACTTGTACTTTGTCCGCCTTACCGTAGCCGGTCACCGCCATCTTGACTGCCTGCGGAGAATATTCACAAATTTTCAACTTAGCCAATGAGGCTTCGTATAAAATCACTCCTCGCGCTTCCGATACTTTTAAAGCGGTGCTAATGTTTTGATTAAAAAATAAGTTCTCAATAGCCAGAGACTTTGGTTTCCACTTCTTAATTATCTTTTTTATATTTTCTCCGATATCAAGCAGACGCTCGGAGTGGAGGAGCTTTCTGTCCGTCTCAATGCATGCAGAAAAAAGAACATTGTCTTTTTTCAGAATCGCTACTCCTATCCGGTCGAAGCCGGGGTCTACAGCTAAAACTCTACTTTGCATTTTTGCCGCGTTCTACTGCACGCTTAATATTATCTGAAGGGAAATTATACTCGCGCGCCTTCTCGATGGCGGTGCGCAACATAGGAGAATTCACGTCACCCTTAGCCTCCCGCGAAGCAGTGGCGATAGCTTGTGACAATTTGGAGAAAATCTTCGACCTTGCCGCATCAGCACCTGCTTTTTTATGTTTGATTTTAGACCACTTATTGTGTCCGCTCATGGCCTAAGAATAATGAATAATGAATATGGAAGAAAGACTTGACAAAATATATTTTTGGGTGTATGATTAAAGTTGGAGGAGCCAATGAAAGCAGAGTTCCAAAATGGTCAACTTCGACTGGTGCCGGAAAATGATGAGGAAGTCCGCTTTCTAGCGGATGTTTTCCTTCAAATCAACTACGACGCTAATCAGGCTGGTCGGACTGAACCTATCAGGGCTGCGAGGTACCATGATAATACCGTAATCCTCTCGAGGTAGAGGATGAGATACGGGACTCGACGGCTTAATTGGGCGCACGACCTTCGGGTACGGCGCTTTTTCTTTTGTTTAATTTTCAATACATCTATAACTCACGGTCGTAGAAGATAGATGTATTTACACATACGTTATAAATTCACGGTCGTGAACTGATAACGTATGGTGCTTTGATATATCAAAGCACCTAGCATTACACATATGAGCCATGGCGCAATATAGTGAGTTTTTCTCTTTCCCAAACACGTAATAAATTAAATTCACGGCCAGCCCAACGGCAAGAATGGCCGGTTTTATTTGGCTTGCATAGTGGACATGAATGGTGTTTAGATTTAAAGCGCTTTCTCATGCCAGCAATTTTATCACAATACTTTTTCTAAAAGTCAGGTGCTATGATATATCATAGCACCTGAGACTAAATTTAAAGTAACTTTTTCTGCAAATTTTTAGGAGGGGTTTTGCCGAGGTGCGTATAGGCGTGGGCAGTGAGCGCGCGGCCGCGCGTGGTGCGCTCGATGAGGCCAAGTTGGAGAAGATATGGTTCGTTAAACTCTTCGATTGTTGCTTCTTCTTCGGAGAGCGCGGCCGCCAAAGTGCCTAAACCTACCGGCCCGCCGGAAAACTTTTCTGCAATAACTTCTAAAAGTTTTCTGTCGGAGGGAGTGAGGCCCTTCTCGTCGACTCCCAAGAGTTTTAAGGAAAGATTGACGGTCTCGCAATTAAGCGGGCGATTCTCTACTTGGGCAAAGTCTCTTGCGCGCTTCAAAAAGTAGTTAGCGGTGCGCGGTGTGAAGCGGCTTCTCTTGGCAATTTCTTTTTCCGCTCCGTTTTCTAGTTTGACTCCCAAGATTTTTGCTGAACGGCGCAAAATTTCCTCAATCTCGCCTTCACTGTAAAACTCTAGACGAAAGACTCCTCCGGAGAAGCGGCTTCGCAAAGGTGAGGAAATCATGGCCACTCTGGTCGTCGCCGCAAGAAGGGTGAAAGCGGGCAGCTCCAGCTGTAACGTTCTCGCCGAAGGACCCTTGCCAATAATGATGTCGAGCACGCCGGATTCCATAGCGGGATAGAGCACCTCTTCGATGGTTTTATTAAGACGGTGGATTTCGTCAATGAAGAGAATATCACCAGCCGACAAGTTCGTGAGTATGGAAGCGAGATCGCCCACGCGCTCAATAGCGGGCCCGGAAGTGATTTTTAAATTGCGCCCGGTCTCACGCGCCACAAGGTGGGCAAGAGTTGTCTTGCCCAACCCCGGCGGACCGTAGAAGAGCACATGTTCCGGCGGGGCGCCCCGGTCAGTCGCCGCCTTAATCAGGATATTGAGATTTTCTTTAATGGCTCTCTGGCCCACATATTCGCCCCAACTTGAAGGACGCAGTTCTTTATCCAAATGGACGCTCTTTTCTTCTATTGACATAAAAAATTTTCTGTGCTAAACTGAAATCTCAACAGCCGTTCTTTAATCCAGAGCATAAATCTCTAAGCAACGGACGATTTTCTGAGGACGTCTTGGTCCGACCAAAGTCTGACTGAGGCAATCCTTAAGGAAATAGTTTGACTTTTGCTTAGAGATTTATGTGCTGGACATCACTCAATATTAACTACTCTTTGTAATTCTTCAAGACTAGTTACGCCGTTAAGCACTTTCAATACTCCGTCTTGAGCAAGAGTAAGAAGCTTCTGTTTCTCTGCCGCCGCGCGGATATCTCGTTCGGATGGGTTCTCTATAACCGCCTTCTCTATATCAGAATCAATAAGAATAACTTCGAAAACGCCAATACGTCCCTTGTAGCCGAGGAAGCCGCACTTAGGACAACCAGCTGGCGCCCAGACCTTCTCTTTTTGCACGCCTTCGAGATAGCTTGTATCGCCCACGCCAGAGAGCACTCTCTCAATCACTTCCTTATCCTTACCCTCAAGAATTTTTTCTTTTCTGCATTCACCGCAGAGAACTCTCACTAATCGTTGGGCGATGGAGACATTGAGCGCCGAGCTTACCACCTTCGGATTGACTCCGAGGTCTAGGAGCCGCGGGAAAGAGCCCGCAGCGTTATTGGTGTGAAGCGTTGAGAGCACTAGGTGACCGGTTAGCGCGGCATTGACCGCAACCGCAGCGGTCTCTCCGTCTCTAATCTCGCCGACCATGATGACATCAGGGTCCTGGCGCAAAGCGCTCCTTAACCCCTCGGCGAAGGTATAACCCAAGGCGCTATCGGTCTGCGTTTGGACTATGCCCTCAAGGTGGTATTCAATGGGATTCTCGATGGTAACAACCTTTATTTCCGGGGTATAAATTTTCTTCAAGAAGGCGTAGAGAGTGGTGGTCTTGCCGGAGCCGGTAGGCCCGGTGGTAAGTATCATGCCGTTAGGCTTCCTTACCTCCTTATTGAGAATATCCAAAAGACGGGGGTGGATGCCGAGCTTCTCGAACTCGACTCCAATCGTCTCCGGGTTAAGTACCCGTAAGACCACTGATTCGCCGTACGGGCCGGGCAGAAGCGAGGTGCGTACTTCTATCTCGGTCTCGGCAAGCTTTATTGAGAAACGGCCGTCTTGCGCTCTCTCCTTGATGTTGAGCTTCAACTCGCTGATAAGCTTCACGCGTGAGAGCAGAAGCTCGTAAGTTTCTTTGTCGAAGAAAAGCACGTCGGTAAGTACGCCGTCGAGCCGGTAGCGCAGACGGATTTTTTCTTCCTCTGGCTCGAAGTGCACATCGGAGGCTTTGAGGGAAAGCGCGCCCGCCAAAATAATCTCAAGAATGCGCGAGATGCGATAAGTGCGTTTGAGCTCGAGTACTTCCTCAATCATTTTTTTGATATCGGGAAGAGTGGCGACCTTTTTTGTCATCTCGAGAATCTCTTCGTTGCTGATATCGAGAGCGCCAGTTTGAGTCTCGAAGGAATATGATAAATCTTTGTATCTGTCCCAGACTTTCTTTAAACTGGCGTGTGAGACCATATAGATTTCCGGCACATAGCCTTTCTGCTTCAGCTCCTCGATGACGGCCTTAGCCTTATCATTTTTCGGCGAGAGGACGGCCACGTCGATATTTTTGTCCGTGGCGTTAAATACTGCCATCTCTGCGTCCCGGGCGGCATCTTCTTTGAGGACGCGTAAGGCGTCAATGTTTATGGGGTGGACGGAGAGGTCGAGGTAGGGGATGCCATGATGAGCGGCCAGAGTTTGCGCCAGCTCTTCTTCCTCACGGCCTCGCAGAGCGCGGAGGCGCTCTTTCTGCTTCTCTTCGTCAAAAATAACCATATTTTAATTGTATCAGAGCCCGTGAAAGCGGAACTCTTTTACGGGCTTGACTTTTTGATACTAAGTATGGTATAATGAGAGTAGATTGGAGGGGCTATGCAAAAGCTCTTTTGGGCCATGTGGCTCATAGCGTTCGCGATTTTCGTAACAGGGTGCGGTGGGTATAGAGTGCACCTCTTTCCTACCGCAGAGGTCTTTGTGTTTAACGACTGCCCGGGCTCGGTGCTCGACATCGAGTCGTTGTACGGCGAGCACGGCAGAATCGGTTATGGGGAGAAAATGAGAGTCGTGCTGGAACGCTTCATGGGGCGCGACTATAGCATGGTTCTCACGGCTCTCGACGTTTCGGAGGTCAAGCGCGGCTCCACGAGCCGGAGCTTCTCCACGAGCCGGAGAAGCTCTCGGGAATACGTCTGGCACGTGAGCGCCCTACGGGGCGGTCTCGGGTGCGAGCGAGTCCGTCGCCCTTAACATGGCAATGATGGGCGGGATTTCGGTCCCGCCCTTTTGTATAATACGGTAATGACTAGCGCCACCGTTATAGCGCTCCAAGGGGAACTCGGTTCAGGCAAGACGACATTTGCCCAAGCGTTCGGTAAAATTCTTGGGGTAACGGAAAACATGCATAGTCCGACGTTCATTATTATGAAAATTTACAATGTAGACTGGAGAGGTTTTAAGAAATTAATCCACATCGACGCCTACCGGATAGAAAAGGAAGAGGAACTCCTGCATTTGGGCTGGAAAGAGATCGTCAAAGACCCGGAGAATTTAGTTTTGATTGAGTGGCCAGAAAGAGTCGAGGGACTCATCCCGAAAGATGCCAAGAGAATTCTATTCAAACATGAGAGATAAAAGATTAGTCCTTCTCGACGCTCACGCGATAATCCACCGCGCTTATCACGCCCTGCCTGAATTTACGGCCGCCACGACCGGCGAGCCGACCGGCGCTCTCTATGGCCTCGTGGCCATGCTCATAAAGATAATAAATGATCTAAAGCCCGATTTTATTGTTGCCTGCTTCGACTTGCCTGGCCCGACGCATCGCCACGAGGCCTATGAGACTTACAAGGCCGGAAGGAAGGAGGCCGATGAAAATCTCGCGCTCCAGCTTGAAAGAGCCAAGGACATCTTTACCGCTTTTGGCATACCCATTTATTCTCATCCGGGCTTTGAGGCAGATGACATCATCGGTACTATAGTTTACGAAATCACAAGTTACAAATCACAAATCACAAATCTGGAAATTATCATCGCCTCCGGAGACATGGATACCATGCAGCTTGTGGATGACAAGAAGGTGATGGTTTATACGTTGAAGAAGGGGATAAACGATACCATTCTCTATGACGAAAAAAAAGTGGTGGAGCGCTTCGGTTTCCCACCGTGCAAACTTATCGATTACAAAGGGCTTCGCGGCGACCCATCAGACAACATCATTGGCGTGAAGGGCATCGGAGAGAAGACTGCAACAGCGCTTATACAGGAGTTCGGCACTATTGAAAATATCTATAAAAATCTGAAAAAAGCAAAATTAAGCGAACGGATGAAAAATCTTTTGCTTGAGAATGAGGAAGAAGCGCTCTTTTCCAAAACTTTGGCCACCATCCGCACTGATGCGCCGATAAATTTCGTTTTACCGAAAAATTGGCGGGAGAATTTGGATATTGAGAGAGTGTTGGAACTTTTCCGCACGCTCGGATTCCGCACTTTGAGCGATAGGGTGAAGAGGCTTGCCGAGAAAGCCGGGACCGCAGAAAAAAACACGCCATCATCGCTTAAGGAGTTCAAACCTCAAGAATCTAAAGAGTCTTGTCTCATGCTCTGGGTCATGGATTCAAACCTTACCAACCCTAATATTGAAGATGTCATGAGCTTTACTAAGACAAAAAGCCTGGATGAGGCGAGAAAAATTCTCGAGCGGGAACTTGATAAGAGGAAAGTTAGGGAAGTTTTTGAAAATATCGAGAGGCCGCTTATTCCTGTGGTTGAGAAGATGAATGAGAGAGGAGTAAAAGTCGATAAGCAAGTCCTTAAAAAGCTCTCCGAAGACTATCACGAGAAGCTCGGTAAATTGGAGAAAAAAATCTGGCAGGAAGCGGGAGAGGAGTTCAACATTAATTCGCCGAAAATGTTATCGGAAATTCTTTTCACCAAGCTTGGGCTTGGTGAAAAGAGGCAGAAGAAAACCCCAACGGGCGCTCTCTCGACGCGAGAGTCGGAATTGGAAAAACTGCGCGAGAAGCATCCCATCGTTGACCACATTTTGGAATATCGCGAGCTTTCCAAACTTCTCTCGACTTATATTGACGCCATCCCGCCGCTTTTAGATAAAAATTCCCGTTTGCACTCAACCTTTCTTCAGTCAGGAGCAGTTACCGGCCGTATGGCAAGCAACAACCCCAATCTCCAGAACATTCCAGTAAAAACGGCTCTCGGTCGCGCTATCCGTAAGGCCTTTGTTGCACAGAAGGGATTCAAATTATTATCGCTGGACTATTCCCAAATAGAACTGCGCTTGGCGGCCATTCTCTCGCGGGACAAGAAACTCATCGAAATTTTCAAAAACAGAGAAGACGTGCATGCTGGCGTAGCGGCAAGAGTCTTTAAGGTGCCGCGGGATAAGGTGGATAAAGCGATGCGCATCAAAGCCAAGACCATCAACTTTGGTATCCTCTACGGCATGGGGGTCAATGCTTTGAGAGCCAATCTTGGCACGGATAGAAAAGAAGCGCAGGAATTCTACAACGAGTACTTCAAGACTTTCACTGGACTGGCCGAATATTTGGATAAAGTTAAAGCGGAAACGGCCCGCAGGGGCTATACGGAAACAATGTTTGGCCGCCGACGATACTTTACCGGCTTCAAATCGCCTCTGCCTTACGTGCGCGCGCAAGCCGAGCGCATGGCCATTAACGCGCCGCTGCAAGGCACTCAAGCGGACATCATTAAAATTGCCATGAAGCGCATCAGCGATTATATTGAGGTCCAGAAACATTCAGATGATGCGCACCTCGTTCTCCAAGTGCATGACGAATTGGTCTTTGAAGTAAAAGAAAATTTGGTTAGTGAGGCGGTTGCGGAATTTAAAGAGATGATGGAGACGGTCATTCCAAAAGAAAAATTATCTGGCGTGCCAATCGTGGCAGAGGCGCACGTCGGCGATAATTGGGGGGAAATGGAATACTATGGATAAAAATCTTTTCGGAAAAGATGTGCCGGTGGTTAGTGACGAAGAAACGTTTCTTCTGGACGCCAAAGCTGGGCCGGAATTTAACATCTTTGCCTTAGCGGACGCTATTGGTGCCAGAAAGAGGCGCGATGCCTGGGTGCTTTATGAGAAAGCGCTGGCTGCGGGCATGCCTCCGGAAGACGTCTTTTTTAGAGTTGTCGTCTGGCAAGTAAAGAATATGCTCATTGCTTCGAGGACAAAAAACGTGCAAGAAACCGAGATGAAGCCGTTCCCGTACAACAAAGCCAAAAGCTTCCTTAAAAATTTTTCAACAGCTGAACTTCAAAACTTGTCCGAGGAGTTAGTGCTGGGCTACCATCGCGTCCGTCGCGGGCAAGGGGGAATAGAAACTCTAGTGGAGAAAGTACTTCTAAGTTTGTAGAACATAGGCTCTAAGCAAGTTTTGGAAGAGAGAAACGACAGTCATTGGCCCGACGCCTCCGGGGACCGGTGTGATTGCCTTAACTTTTTTTGAAACATTTTTATAATCGACATCGCCGACGATTTTTCCGTCTTTTGCGATATTGATGCCGATATCGACAACAATCTGATTTTGGGAAACATGCTTTTTCAAAATCAGTTTGGGACGGCCAACAGCTGTTATCAATATATCAGCGCGCTTAGTTTCTTTCCCCAAGCTCTTGATATTCTTGTGGCACATAGTAACTGTGGCTCCTCTGTTCAAAAGCGCGAGCATGGCCGGCCGGCCAACCAGTGATGACTGGCCCACTATTACTATTCTTTTGCCAGCCAACCTTACTCTGTACTCTTCAAGCAGGGCGATGATTCCTTTGGCTGTGGCGGGGATGAATGCCTCACTGTTGTCAAAGAGATGTTTGGTGTTGAGCGAAGTTAGTCCGTCCACGTCTTTCTTGGGGTCGATAGTCTCGAGCACTCTTTCGATGCCAAAGTTCCTCGGTGCGGGCAGTTGCACCATGATGCCGTGGATGGACGGATTTCGGTTGTATCTCAAGATATCGGAAATAATCCGCGACTCCCGGACACTGTTCGGATATCTTTTGTGGTCAACCGCGGCGCCAATCTTTCCTCCGAAATTTTTTTTGTTTTTGATGTAGGTATTGGACTCCACCAGGTCACCGATCTGGATGATAACGATTTTCGGCTTAATCTTCAGCTTCTTGACTTTCTTTGAGAGCTTGACAGCTAACCGCTGGCTCAAACTCTTGCCGTCTAAAATTTTTGCCATGTCCCCCCACTGTGAATCGGACACAGGTCAGCGGCTTAAAAGGCCGTTGCTTTACCACTAAGCTATGGGGGGTTAAAACAGAAAAACTATACCGAAATTAAAGAGGTAAGTCTATGGCGTAAGCGCCGGGACCAGTGAGAAGGAGAGAAACGGAGGCGGCAAAAATGAGAATGTAGAAGACTATATCCCGTTTGAGTACTTCGCGAGCTCTCCACTCGATATAGAGTTCTACGCCGGTAAGAATGGCGAAAGCAAGCGCTGCCGCTTGGGTCCAGAGCCCGATGAGAAGGAGAATGCCACCCACAGTCTGAAGCACTCCGTAGAGAGGGACAAAGAAACTGACAGGGTGGAGACCTAATGTTTCAAATGAAGCGACCCACCTTTTCTTCTCGGATTTGAATATCAGAAAGCCGAGATCGATAAAGATGAGGCCTATAACCACTCGCAAAATAAATGGCGCGAGGAAGGAGTAATTCAAAAGGTCTGGGAAAAGGCTAAGCATAAGTCTATGTTAACACAAATAAAGCGATGCCTGTTGAGACTGAGACATTCAAGGACTCTTTCTGTCCTTGCATCGGTATCTCGACTATTTCATCGCAAATATCAAGGGTAGCCCTTGATACGCCACCTACCTCATTGCCAACAATCAGAGCGAAGTTTTTAAGTTTAGAAGTCTGGAAGTTTTTAAGGTTAATTGAATTTGGATGTTGTTCGAGCGCAATGATTCGAAAGTTCTGCTCTTTTAATTCTTCGATCCCTGAACTTACCGACTTACCAACTTCCCAACTTACTAACTCTTCCGCGCCTAAGGAAACTTTTGCAAAATCTGTTCTTTTTCTCCCAAATCTATCAATCGGGGTAGGAGTAGTGCCCACCAGAATGATTTTCGATACACCCAATCCTTCTGCGGTTCTGAAAATCGAGCCGGTATTCTCAACGCTACGAAGATTCTCAAGAATTAGTACGCAAGTCTTAGATTTACTCATACCAAGTATTCTATATGTTAAGCTAGTCTCATGGAAACGAGGATTGTTAAAGATAAAATAAGACTGGAAGAACTAAAGGACCTAGCTCATGAACAATACGGAGACATTATCAAGGCGGTAGTGGATGTGGGGCAAGAGATCATGGGTGTCGGTGGAGAACTTCACATCGATGTCCAGTCTCTTTTGATTGAAAAGGAGAATTCTCAAGGGCGAGATACTTGGGGCATAAATTTATATTTGGAAAAGACAGGGGATGAGTTTATAGAATTTGATTCCATGATTAACCTTAAGCCGCTACTTGACAATAAAACGCGCGGCGTCGAAAGTTTAGAGATTCAGAATAAAATTCGAGAAATCGTGAGCAGATTAGTTAAATAATATGGCTCTAGTGTCAAAAGAAAGATGGCTGACGCTTTCTTTGGCCGAACAGCTCGGCAATATTGGAAGCGAGGTCGGCCGAGCGGCCAAGTGGCAAGGCAATGATGAGAAATCGTTTTGGGGCGCTGTGACTCGCGCTCTGGAACTTTTTGATTTAACGCAAATGGATAAAAGATGGAAAAGTCGCCGGCTGGAGCTAGACCGGGCCAGGGAAGTTTTTGCCGACGCTGTGCTTGGAGGGAAAGAGTATCAAAATTCTTTGCCGGACATTGAGCGCTACTTCATGCAGTTTGCTCTTCTAGCGCGTCAAAAATTCACTTAAATAGTTTCTGATGCACAGGGCAGAAGTGGGCGCTGCGCGAATTAACCACGATGCGCGATATTACACCTTTGCAGTAGGGTTTCCCGCAGGTCTTGCCTGTGCGACGATAAGCGCGGTGGTGCTCCTGAAATTTACCTTTTTCTCCCTTTATGTTTCTGTAATCAGACATAGAGTCGCCCCCGAGCTGAATACCTTTTTGTAAAAGTTCTTTGGTAGCTTTGAATATTAACCGCGTTTGACGCGGGGGAATCTTGTTTGGACGCGAGAGGGGGTGGACGCCGGCGCGCCAAAGAATTTCGTCAGAGTAAATATTACCGATGCCCGCAATCAGGCTTTGATCCATAAGCACCTGTTTTATTTTTACTTTTGACCTTTTCTGCAATTGAAAATTGAAAATTTTAAATTGAAAATTCTTGTCCAGCGGTTCCGGTCCCAGATGTTGTAAGTGTATGCACTTCTCGACATCAGAAGTTTTCACAATCGTCACTTTCGCAAACTTCCTCATATCAGAAAGAGAGAGATTTTTTCCATTATCTAATTCGAAATCCAGACGGGTGAAAGGATAATTCGGACGGTCGTAGACGAAGTGTCCCGTCATTTTCATGTGAACGATAATGGTGTATTTGTTCGAAAGATGGATTAAAACATTCTTGGCCCTCCTCTCTGCCTTGAGAATTCTCGCGCCCTCGACTTTCCTCTTAAAGAACGGGAAGAATTTCGGGTCCTTGATGTTATCTTTGCCTGTATGGTGAGAACTCTTGTAGCTTGTCGAAACAGCGGCTATTCTATGGCCCTTTACTGTTCTATTTAAACCGTTAACGGTTGTCTGGACTTCAGGGAGTTCAGGCATGCCGTGACAAGAGCTTCAATGCGGCTTTGACGCGTTCGCTCGCACCTTCGATATCTTTCGAAACTTTTTTTAGCGCATCGCGGGCGTCGCGCTCGCTGTAGCCGAGGGAGACCAGAGCTTCTAGAACGTCTCCATCGGCCCTTGCCTGCGCTGAACCTGTCGAAGCGTCTTCTTGAGTGACCTTGAGTTTATCTTTGAGCTCGAGCACGATTTTCTCCGCGTTCTTTTTGCCAATGCCCGAAACTCGGGTGAGATAAGAAGTGTCGCTGCTCGCCACAGCTTGGCGTAGCATGCTGGGGGCGGCGACATTTAGAATTCCTAATGCGGTCTTTGGTCCGATGCCGGAGATGGTAATGAGGAGTTCGAAAACATCGAGTGTTTCCTTATCCAAAAATCCGAAAAGGTCCAGAGAGGTTTCTCTGACAGCCAAGTGCGTCCAGAGAAAGATAGGCTGTGAAAGGGTGGCTTCTAAGGCTGTGTCTGTTGGCACTAAGACTTTATAACCCACACCGGAAACATCTACAATAACGTTGTTTAATTCCTTATGCCTGACAGTGCCGGAAAGGCTTGAAATCATACATTGATTAGTGTAGCATCTCTCCCATGGCAATTACACGAGGAGCCAAGAAAGCCCATCGAAGCTCATTACGCAAGCGCGAATTTAATTTACGTCGCAAAAATAAGGTGGCAAGCACCCTTAAATCTTTCAAAAAAGCTCCCACCCAAGAATCTTTTCGTCAAGTCCAGAAAGCGCTCGACAAAGCGGTTAAAGCGAAGACCTTAAAAAGAAATACCGCCGCGCGCAAAAAGTCTCGACTTTCGAAATTGATTAAAAAGCTGTAAGCTCTACTCTATAGCCTGTCTCCCGGTAGGCGCGGCTCTCGTAGTTCAATGGATAGAATGCAAGATTGCGGATCTTGCGATCCAAGTTCGATTCTTGGCGAGAGCACCAATCAAAATCCTAAATATTCCAGAATTTTCTCGACGAAAGGCATAGCATGGTATTTCTCCGGCAAAAATTGGGCCAGTGTTGCATCCAGCTTTAGGGCGTCCGTCTCTCCTATGGGTACTATGATAAGCGGCATAAATGCTTTCTGTGAGCGCAGGATTATTTTTGGATGGGGATGGTCCGTATCGAGCCAGTAAGAATGAAGCGATTCGTAAGGATAATGTATCTTGCCGCGGGTAATGCCTCTCTCGTCGACGATAACATGGACGTTTTCCGGTGGACGATTGATAAAGAGAGCAAGGGCAAAGACACTGGTAAGGACGAGAATGCCAAGGATGATGTTGCCGAAGATGACGGCGGCAATCGCTACTGAAAACGTGATAATCCAGACAGCCCAAAACCAATCTAAGCTTCTCTCCTTATGCTCATATTCGTGAGCATCCCACTCTATTCTAAATGGCGCCGCGCGTTTCATTAATAAAATTGTATCACAACAAGTTTTGATTTATTATGCTCAACATTGGAGGGTTGGCAGAATGGTAATGCACCGCTCTTGAAAAGCGGCGGGCGCAAGCCCTTGGAGGTTCGAGCCCTCCACCCTCCGCCTTCGCCCGCCATAGCTTTAGCGACGGCGGGATTCGTCGCCGCAAGCATGTCGGGCTACGGCGGACGCAGTCCGCCAAGTTTTACTCGTTTTGTTCAATAATTTCCACCTTATATTTTCGCGCTACGAAGAAGAGATAAATTATTTCAAGAATGCCTAAAGTGTTGACGATGAGAATGACGATAAACCAGTATTTTTGTTGAAGATGTGCGGCGCGCCATAGAGCGAAACCTTTCCAGACCAGAATCCAAAGGATAACCAAAGCAATCCAAACAGGGCTTATTCCTATCAACTGCGACAAAGCAGCAACAGATTCCATAAGCTTGATTATACTATAATGAGCTTCATGCAGCTCATGGCCATAGATTACGGACAGAAGCGTGTAGGCATCGCCTCGACCGACGAGACTGGCCGCTTCGCTCTGCCCAGAATGGTGCTTCCTAACGACGAGCATCTCTTAGATAAAATATTTGAGTTCAAGTCGAAAGAGGGGATAGAAGAAGTGGTCATTGGAGAGTCAAGAAACCTCGATGGTAAACCTAATCCCATCTTTGTTGAAATAGAAAAGTTCAAAAAAATGCTCGAAGAGCGCGGTGCAAAAGTAATTTTGCACCCGGAAGTCTTTACCACTGTCGAAGCACGGAGACTACAGGGACAAACACAGCTCACTGACGCCTCCGCTGCGGCACTCATTCTTAAAAATTTTCTCGATACAATGTATAATAATGACCATGGCTAACCTCCTCAGAAAAAAAACTTTTCTGAATTTTTTCCCGGTTCCAGAATATCTCCTGCTCTCGACTGCCGGTATCGTCATCACTGACGACGATACCAAGTTTGTGGAACTGCATAGGAAGCTTTTCAAAGAAGAATTCAAATTGGCTCGCTTTAATAAACAAGAAAATCCACCGGGGGCGGTTGAATCCGGCCTCATCAACGACCCGGGCAAACTCGCCCCTGTTTTGAAGGCGATTGTCCCTGGCCGGAGCATCCGCTACGTTCACGCCACTCTGCCGGAAGAGAAGGCGTATCTTTTTACCGTTTCAGTCAATAGAGTGTCTGCCGGTGAACTTAAAGACGCGGTTGCCTCCATCATCGAGGAAAATGTCCCGGTGTCTTTGGCCGAGTCGGTCTTCGACCTTGAGGTTATTGAAGAAAGTTCGAGCGAAAGCGAGGCAAAACTGGCAGTCTCCGTCTTGCCTAAAAATATCGTTAACTCTTATGCCGCGCTTCTGGAGTCAGCCGGTCTTACTCCCGTATCCTTCGACATCGAGTCCCGGGCAATCGCCCGAGCCATCATTCCTCGAGGCAGTCGCGAATCCACTCTCATCATCAACTTAGGACGGAAAAGGACCGGCTTCTATGTAGTCGAGAACGGAGTGGTGCAATTCTCCACCACTCCGGCCTATGGCATCGGAGGTGATGATTCATATCCGAGCATTCCCGACCTGAAAGCGGAGATGCGCAAAGTCTTCGCTTTCTGGGACGCGCGCAGCGGAGAGTCTCCGGGTGGCCAGGGGAAAAAGATTGGCAAAATACTTTTGTGCGGAGCGGGAGCAAACCGAAAAGATTTCATAGATAAGTTCTTGAGCGAAAGTAGCGTCCCGTACGCACCCGCTGACGTGCAGGCAAATTTCCCTTCTTTCGGAAGGAGGGACTCAAAGATGTCTCTGGACGAGTCTCTTGATTATTGCTCCGCTATAGGTTTGGTTCTGCCGCATCATTGACATGTATAAACTGCTTACAGAAGAAATAGAACAAGAAGTTTCGCGCGAGTACGGGCGGCGCCGAGCCGTCATAGCTCTCTTTGCCCTTATTCTAGTGCTTGCGACGGGGATAGTAGGGTTTCTGCCGTCCTATCTTCTCTCAAGCGCGCGGGAGAGCGAAGTGCTTGAGCGCATAAGAATTCAGAGCAATGCCGGAGAAAGAGGAGAGGAGGTGGAGCTTAAAGCGTGGCTCTCGAAGCTTAATCTGGAACTTCATACACTTACTCCGGATCCTTATCCCGACCAGCCGTCTGTCTTTATCAAAAATGTTCTGGACCAGAAAACAGCGAATGTGCGCTTGACCAGCTTCTCGTGGGTAAAGGTAAAAAACAAAGTAGCTCTCTCCGTTGATGGTATAGCTTTGAACCGCCAGGCGCTCATCGCCTTTGAAAACAGCATCGAATCCTCTGAACATTTCTCGGGAGTGACTTTGCCGATTTCCAACCTGGCCCAGGATAAAGATATTGATTTCCAGATTAAATTCGCGCCGAGCTCCACTACCCCGTCAGTTCAAAAGCCATGACCTTCAATAATTCGAAAATACTTCTGTTCGCGCTTTCTCTCGTTTCGATTATTCTTCTGGGCGTTCTTTACTTGGGAGCATACGGCATCTGGACCAAAAACAAAGAAACTTCCAAAATGCTTGCTCTGGCGGACGAAGTCGAGAGAGAGGCGATATTGACTCAGTCTATACGAATGACAAAAAACACCGCCGCGACAGAACTTGAACAGCTTGATAATCTCGTCATCTCCGATAGCAAACTGGCCTCACTCATCGAGAAGATTGAACAGGCAGGCAGTTCGTTCGGCCTCAATATCTCCATCTTGTCCGTGGGAAAGGTGGAAGACAAGAAAGCCAAGCCGGTCGAACCGCACCTGGTCCGCATTGTCATGGAGACTGCGGGTCCTTGGGCCCCGACGCTAGCCTTTCTTCGCGCTATCGAGACCTTGCCCTATCGAGTAATGATAGAGGAGTCAAGCATCTATCGGGAAGAAATCTTCTGGCGCTCGAAGATTATACTCTCTTTAAATTCATTTAATTAAAAACATGGAACTGCCGCACGTAAATTTCCCCAAACTAGGCAAAAATTCCGAAAATGACTGGAAAATTATCTTCAGTTCGGCGACAACTCTTGTAGTTCTCTTCGTTTTTTTGAGTATTTTTGTTTTTATAAAAATCGACAAGGGAGAAATCTTTTTGGTGGAACGACTCTCGGAAGAGGAGGATACTCTGGATATTGCCGCTCTTAAAGAAACCGTCTCTTACTATGAGAATAGGGCGCTTGAATTCGAGAATATCAAAAATACAACAACTCCGGCAGTTGACCCCTCACTCTAAGAAAGTATAGTATCACTTAACGCTCTCGTAGTTCAATGGATAGAACGGTGGACTTCTAATCCGCTAATGCAGGTCCGATTCCTGCCGAGAGCAC
>JACPAD010000007.1 GCA_016180955.1 Candidatus Zambryskiibacteriota bacterium | reverse complement strand
TAAACTACCCCTAAAACTCCTCAAACTTCGGATTAAAGTTAATCTGGGCGGTGGCGACAGGACAGGTGGACTGGAGACCATCGGCATCTCTGGCAGTCAGGGCGGCGGTCTTTTGGCCAATGGTGGAGTAACTTTTGGTGTAGGGATTAGTTGTAGGAGCAGGAGAGGTGGGGATGTTGGTGCCGCTCCAGGAGTAAGTAAAGGGCGGGGTGCCGCCAGAGACTGTGCCGGTCCAGGTGATATTTTGGCCTAGAAGAGCGGTGGTTGGGTTGGCTGAACAGGAGACGATGATGGGGTTACCTGAGATGACGAGGTTGAAGGCAGTGGTCTTGTTCAAGGGAGAGCCGGTGACGGTGATGTTATGGGTGCCTATTGGAGCAGTAGGGGTGACGGTAAAGGTGATGGTGGAGCTACAAGTGGGAGAGCAGGTTGAGTTTGAGATGGAGTAGGAGACGCCGGTAGGAACGCCAGAAAGGAAGATGGTGACGGGTTGTCCTCCTCCTGAAGTGAGAGTTTTGGTGATGGTGTTCTGGCTGTAGGCCTCACCTGAAGTTTTGGTGACACTGGAGTTGCCAGAGGTTCGGTGATGAGAGTAATCCAGGTGCCGCTGGTGTAGCTTTCCGTACAGTCTCCGGGACAGTTGATGCCCGGAGCAGTGATGGTGCCTGAACCGGAGTTGATTGAAGTAGTTAAATTATAAGTGCTTAAAGTGAAATTGGCTGTAACCGAAGTGGCTGAACTCATTGTCACCACACAACTGCCGGTGCCGGAACAACCACCGCCAGACCAGCCGGAGAAGATACTCCCCCCAGACGGGGTAGCGGTTAGAGTGACGGAAGTATTGTAATCGTAGTTTTCAGAACAATTACTGCCACAATTGATACCTAGAGGACTTGAGGTCACAGTACCGCTGCCGGTTCCTGATCTAGAAA
Organism: Candidatus Zambryskiibacteriota bacterium; assembly: GCA_016180955.1. Classification (GTDB taxonomy): domain Bacteria; phylum Patescibacteriota; class Minisyncoccia; order Phycocordibacterales; family Zambryskibacteraceae; genus UBA5004. Next base: position 18,524 of record JACPAD010000007.1, on the reverse strand, counting down.
CATTTAGAACGTAAGCGCCAAGAGTAAAGTTGGCTGTCACATTCCGAGCTTGGGTCATACTCACAGTACAGCTGCCAGAATCTGAGCAATCGCCGGACCAGTTGGTAAGACTCGAGCCGGATGATGGAAGAGCGGTCAGAGTTACGCTCGTACCGTAATTGTAGCTTTCAGAACAATCGATACCACAACTGATACCTGAAGGAGCAGAGGTTATTGTGCCAGAGCCAGTACCGGATTTGGAAACGCTAAAAGTTTGGCTTTGAGGAACAACACAGTCAAAGACCTCAAGCTCGTCAACTTGAAGATTATTACCGTCGTTAATCCTCCAATAGCGATGATTGCCTAAAGACGGAATATCGACTGTCCGCCAGACGCTATTCCCCGGAGGTATGGCAAAAGCAAAACCAGTATTTGTCCAAAAATTACCGTTATCCGAATATTGAATCTGTCCATTAAAACTATACTCTCTGGTACCGGCAGCATTGATTCTTCTGACCTCGACTCCTGACCCATAAAGTCGGCCAATATAAGTTTCATCAAATCCTTGGTCATTTGGCTGAATTTGTAGAGTCATATAATTACTGGGGTATGATCCCTGAAAAGCTGATGTGGGTCCTTCGCCGCTAGGCCAGCCAACCGCGTTTGTTGACCAAATTATTGAACCGGAATTTTTATTGCAATTTAGAGCCGGCGGAGCGCCGGGAGAAATAGATCCTTCACCAGGACAAATCGAACAAAACAATCCAAACTTATCTTTTGTATTTCCTGCGCCACAACAGTTAGAACAGGTCTTTATATAACTGCATCCTCCTGGAGCTGGCGGTAAAGAAGGATCTTCGCAAAATGTTCCGCAACTATTGGAGTTACCTGGAGGTTCTTCGCCGCCGCCGCCTCCACCTCCTCCGCCGCCTCCACCTCCTCCACCACCGCCGCTAGTGCATCTGCTAGTATCCCAGGTGCAATTATTGCTGCAATTCAAAGTTCCGCCCGAGAAACCAAGAGACTCGCACGAATTACCGCCGAAATCATTACCATCGCACTGTTCGCCGGCAAGGTCAATGATGCCATTGTTATTGCATGCCCGCGGCTGACAACTATAGTCGCAAACTGCATTTGCTCCAAAGTTACAAGCATTTGAGTCGTTGCATGTTATGTTTCCTCTAAGGGGAGGCTGACTGACACTTGTAGTTTCCTCTCCGCTAACGGACCAATCTACTCTGGAAGATGCATACCCTCTAAATATAATGACATCAAGGGTGGCGTAGTTGGTTGATGAATTGCCGGAAAAGCTCATGGGTAAGGAGCCCTGAACTATAGGAGCTGTCCACATTCTCACATCACACTGACTGCCTAAACAAAGAACGACATATCCTTCCGGCCGGTTCCCGCTTCCTGTTTGAAAGACGTTAAAACTGGCGCTTACGTTGGCAATATACTCTCCACTCTGACTGGTGCGGCTAAAGACCCTATTTTGTCGAAACCCTCCGTTCCCGCCCGGACTGGTAACGGAACCGCTGTCGCTGAAAGACGCTGTCGATTGCGCTTGAACATTTTGAAACGCCAAAAAGCTCCCGAGTAACATAAGCCCCACAACGAGATTTTTATTGAAGAGTTTGCGGGTAAACATGGATGGAATAATAAATTTCTACGGCTCTCGCCGCATCAACGGTAAACAAATCTTTGTCCGCGACTATTTCCAGAATCCTGACTTTAAGAGCCAGGTCCGAAACATCTCCCATCCCATTTTCAGTCGTGGGAGTAAAAGGTTTCTGACTCTTAATTTGCTCAATGGTAAAGATTACGGATTCCTTTTTAAGAACAGTGGTGTTGGTTATTTCAAGTTCAACGGTTCTGTCTTCCTGGCGACTGCCGTCAGCCGACTTGGCGATACCGCGTACCACTATCGAATCGTCTTTGACCTCGATAATTTCTCCATCTATGAGCTTGTTTGAAACAATTGAAGGGGTTTTGCCGTTCTTGTTATAAACCAAAACAACCGCTAATACTGCCAAGACAATCAGAGTTATTGATAAGGCCTTCTTATCCATAGTTCTTATGTATTCTATCATCATACTTTCAAATCATTATCAGAAAATCTGTTGATAATTCTTCTAAATTAAAAAGGCCGGGGTCTCCACGGGAATGGAGACGCAACCGACCTTGAGGCGTACTTCTTACTGTGGCGCATACACCGAAAGCAGAGGGTAGTTGTACCGACCGAGGAGCATGCGCCGCTCCTCTTCAGTAGGCCTGGTATATCCAGCCGGGTTAGCCGACATGATTCCTGGTACTGGGGGATACGAATTCATTCCCAACGTCCATAGAATCTCGTGCATGACCAGCGACACGTTGAGCATGGCCTCCTTGGAGGAAAACTCCATCTTACCAGCTATGACTTTCCCAGAACTGCTGGTAGTAAACCCTGTACAAGCGGCAACAGTGCCAGCGCTAAATTCACCGCATGCAAAACCCGGGACAACCGACACTGGAAAGTTCGCCCCAATCAATCCTTCAGTCAAATCAATGGGAGTCTTGTTCTCGATGACCTCCAAGATCTGTCCGACGACAGAGGAGAATACCACCCTAACGGCTTCGTCGATACTCCAGCCGGAGGCGGCGCGATTGTCGGAGTAGGCGCCGGGGTTGGTGGTGGCAACGGCGGAATGATTGGCGATGGATTGGTGGGAATCCCACCGAACTCGCTTCCACCGCAGGCGCTGGAGAATACCAGCGCCAAGGCCCAAACGACGAAAACGCCGCCGCGTAGAGCAATGCGCATGGCAATCTCCTTGAAAAGGTTGAACTATTCTATTTCTATTATACCATATATAATAAATGTATGCAGAATGATTTTTTCTTGGATGACAAATACTTTTTTTCAGATTTTTGGCGAAATAAGTTTGCCAGTTAATGTTTAATTATTTTTAATACTGATTTTTTATCGGAAACGACCAATTGAGCTTCTCCTCCGATAGGAAAAGTGATCATGGGGTCAGTGTGACCGAAGTCTACGTTTGCTAATACTGGTATGCGACCCAATTCTTTCTTCGACTTGATGATTTTTATCAAATATCCTTTTTTTATTTCACTTGCGTTTTGAAATCGTCCGATGACAATACCCCTCACTTTATTGAAATTCAGAAGATGGATGAGAGATTGTAAATCGCGATCAAAGTTGACTGACTTAGACTCAGCGTCATCTTCCAAAAATAAAATAGAATTGGATATGTCTGGGAAATACTCCGTTCCCTGGAGAAGATTAAAGGTACAGATATTCGCACCCAGAATCACCCCTCTCGCCTCACCTTTATCGATAACCAGCCACCCATCACTTTTAAGCAACTTCCGATTTTCTTGATCTATATACCACTTGTCATCACTCCATGATTCACTTGGTAAAATATTAAATTCTTTGTCATTAAGTACGCATTTTTTAAAATATTCCAGTGTGTAGTCAAAATGGAGTTTCTGACCAAATGTCGAGTATGCTGGCCCGGAATATGTAACCAATCCGGTTTTCGCATACATGGCATTTTGTAGTACTGTCGTGTCTGAATAGCCAACAAAAACTTTCGGATTATTTTTTATTAAACCCCAATCTAAATAACGTAAAAGTTGGTTGCAATTAAAACCTCCAATGACGGCAAAAACCCCTTTTACACTTTCATTCGAAAAAGCTTCGTGCAAATCACTGACCCTAGATTCAATACTTGAAGAATCGAATTCATTCAATTCATCAACATTTTTAGCAAAAGATAATTCCAGTCCCATTTCGCTAAATCTTTTATCCGCGATCAGCCTTGTTTCTTTTGAAATAAGGCTTAGAGAATTAGAAGGAGCTACCACCATGACCTTATCGCCCCTTTTCAATTTCTTCGGAAAAATTGTTTTCATAATTTATGTATTTTATGCCTACTTCGTCCGGTTTTTAAATTAAATCTGCCACCAAGAGAGTGTCCTTGGTGGCAGATGCTACTGACGGGCTGTGTGGACTACAGTAGGATGTGGCAAGCGTCGATCTGAATCGACGTTGGCGTAAGCCCTTTCACAAAAAACAGGCCATACTTGCCACCGTCGGTCATCATGGCGACGACTGCTCCCGGATCCAGCGCGAGGGTCACCTTGCGATCCTTCCCCGAGCACGCAGCATGACAAGTCTCCACCAGCGCCGCCACGTCCTTCCGCGAGCGGAGCTCGTAGAAATCTTCAGCCGTAATTTCGACGGACGCGATCCGCGTCTCACCAAACGACTCATCACTGATGGAGTTGCCCAGCAGACCGGAAGCGTGCGCGGTCCTGACCGCGCAAATCCCAACCTGAATCGGGCTACCAAACAGGAAAAGGAGGTTGGTCTCGTGACCGAGATCCCCCGCGGCTGTGATTGGGCGGGCTTTGTTAGCTTTGCACTTCATGAGTGCGTAGAGCGGTCGTTCCTCCGTGAATTCGGAGGAGTAGGCATAGTACTCACCAGGCACTGCGGGGATCACCAAATGGCTAGGAACCTCTTGAACCTCCACTCCATCACGAAAGCTATCGAGCTTTATTAGAGCGGAGCTTTGCTCTACTGTCTGAATCATGTGACTGTCTCCTTTCTTGAAGGATTGTGGATCAAAGGAAACCACTACGACTTCTTTTTCTGATTGTCAATATACACCCACTTGGCTATTTATGCAATCCCGAGTGAGTAGGCTTTGCAGTCGGATGATTTGCGACAATAAAAAAGGTATGGGAACTAGCTTTTCTGTTGTAGAATTATGCAGAAACAGCATGAAGACTATCATCTCCTGGAACGTCAACGGACTGCGAGCAGTGCACAAGAAGGGCAATTTGACTTTAACGGAGGCAAGGCCTCCGTTGTGATAAGGAGGAATATAAAAATAAAAAGAGAGCGATATTCAGTCGCTCTCTTCTCCCTTACAGGATTGCGGGGTTAGCTTCCCCGAGTGCCGGTGCCGCCACCGCTGCTGCCACCTTTGCCGCCGGACTGGCCGCCGGAACCATCACGACCGCCACCGTGGCCACCGGAACTGCCACCCTGCTTACCCATTTGCTATCACCTCCTTCCTGGTTTAATAATAACTTATAAGCATTTATATGGAAATATTCATCAAATAATTCCAGAAAATATTGATGTTTTTTCTTTTAAAGTTTTAATAGTAGTCGAATAAGCGATACTAAGAGGTACCCTGTTTGAAACAATATTATTGTTCGCAGAAAGTAAATCATCGCGCCCCCAATTCATATTGCCATTTATAACTCCTATAACCTCCTTCTTCCCCTTTATAAATAACGGGGCACCGCTATTACCACTAAGATTTATGCTATTTATCTGAAGGTGTTCATATCTACCGCCGCCTATAATAGTTACGGGGAAGGAGGATATCATCCCCTCATGATAACCAAATGGAGTTTCATCATATTTATAACTAAATTGATTAGGGAAGCCTCCAAACACAATACTATCACCATAATCTGGTGTAAAATTATCGTTCAGAAGACAAATATTTGCCTTATTTTGTCCTACATCCACATCCAATAGAGCGGCATCGTAATTTTGGTCAAACTTTCTTAGAACCGCGTTCACTCTTATACCACTGCCAAGTTCCACTTGAATAGAAGGTGCTGTGTTTAGAAAGAACAATTTCAAATTCTCATGCTCATTTGCTTCTTTTAATTTTAAAAATTCCAGGTCTTTTCTGATATCAACAAGCTCATTACCAAAAACGACATGAAAACACGTCAAAAATTGATTTCGGCTTATAAAAAACCCCGCTCCTGATGATACGCAGTTCGGTTTATAAGAATAATTTATAATGACGCGATAAACCCTATTCTTGATAAACTGCGGATACGCAGACTTTTTAACCACTTTTTGCATATCTAAATTATAACCCTACTATCCTAAGTAGTGTAAGATAAATAATATCTTTATGAAAACCATCACCCCTGCTGACTTTAACGGAGGCAAGGCCTCCGTTGTGAAGGCCTCCATTGTGAACTAGTGGCAACGGCAGAATGATTGGCGATGGATTGGTTGGGAAACCACCGAACTCACTTCATTGTTTTATTTAATAAATCCCCCAGCTTGATGAGCCCAGAATGAGGCATAAATACCACACCTTGAAAGACAGGAATTTGAGTCACCTCTCACTGAACACCCAACTGCCAGAAGACAAAACTCCATTTATCTGTATCTTCCTCCACCCAACGAGAGACATCTGAAGCACCACCATGGCCGGCATTCTTTTCCAACCGCAATAGGATCGGGTTCTTCGAATTGACTTCCTGCAACCGCGCGGTCATTTTAAACGCTTGCCCAGGATGAACCCTGTCATCCTTGTCAGAAGTCATGACTATCGTTGAGGGATATTCCACAGCGTCTTTCACGTTATGGTAAGGACTATAGTTTAAAAGATATTCAAGCATATCGGGATCCTCCGCGCTTCCCCAATCCGGTATCCAGTGGCGTCCGCCGTGGAACAAATGGTATCGAAGCATGTCAACCACCGGCACGCTCATAATAACTGCTTTCATCAGGTCCGGCCGCTGAGTCATCACCGCTCCGACCAAAAGTCCGCCATTGCTTCCGCCATAAATGCACAAATGCTGAGAGTCCGTATATTTGTTTTCAATAAGCCATTCGCCGGCAGCAATAAAATCGTCGAATGTGTTCTGCTTCTGCTTTCTCGTACCCGCTTTATGCCACTCTTCACCGAATTCTCCGCCACCGCGAAGATTGGCAATTACATATAGCCCACCCCGTTCAAGAAACGGCACGATACTCTTCATAAAGCTGGGTTGCAAGCTGATGCTGAATCCACCGTAGCCGTATAGGACAATTGGATTCCTACCGTTTCGTTCCAATCCTTTTTTATACACCAGAAACATAGGCACCTTGGTTCCGTCTTTCGATGAGTACCACACTTGTTCGGCAACAATAGAATCTACATCAATTGATACTTTCTGCCGCTTGAAAACAGCTATCTCATCGGTTCTAAAGTCGATGCGGAAGATCGTGTGCGGATAAGCGAAGGAGTGGAATCCGAAGAAAGCTTCTTTCCCATCCACCTCACCTTTGACACCATGAGATGTGCCGAGTGTTGGGAATTCGATACCGCGCTTGAAAGAACCGTCAAAAGAATACTCGCGAACCATCGAATGGACGTTCTCCATCGTATCCACGAACAATCTATTACTGATAACTGAAAACGAATCAATGATCCGAGCTTTGTGTTCGGGAATGATAACCTTCCATGCACTCATCCCTTTGTCGATATCTGCTAGAGAGACTCGAAGAATCTTGCCTTTTGGCGCTTGATAGTTGGTTTCGATATAAAAGAAATTCTGCCGGACCATGCCGGAAAAGTACGTGTCTACTTCGCTTTTGACGTCTTGAACGACAGATTTGAATTTTTCTCCTTTCTCTCTGAGATCGCGAATGTATATTTCGGAACGTCGATACTTTTCCGAAGAGATATGCACATATAGGACTATAAATCGACCGTCATCCGTGGCTTGGATACTCGCGCTATCTTCTTTGGCTAAATTCTCTCCGTATACCAAATTATCTTCCGGGTACGGCATTCCAAGCTCATGGTAAAACACTTTTCGATGGAATTTTTCCTCGCCTTTTGGCACTTGTTCTTTGCGTCTTGTATACCAAAAGCCTGTGTTATCGACAGCCCAAGAACCGGTGCTGGGGTAAAGTTCTGCTGATACCATGTCCGGCAACGTCTCATTGGTATCAACATTCATCACATACAGCGCCGCCTGGTCATTGGAAGTTTCCGAAAGTTTATAGGTAATGAACTTCGCATCTTTTGAGACAGAATACCCCGTCAAGCTGATTGGATATCCTTTTTCTTTCGATAGTTTATTGGGATCAACCAACACTCGCGGTTTACCATTGAGCCCTTCTTGAACATAAAGAACGGAGTGATCCTCATCAGCCATTCGCTTCATAAAAAAATATCTCCCTTTGCAGGGATAAGGAAAGCCAAGCGTCTCCTCTCGGTACAGATTTTCAAATTCCCTTCGAAGAATTTCTCGTTGAGGCAGGGGGTCTAATATCGAGCGAGCATATCTGTCCTGTTCGCTCAACCAAGACCTCACTTCTGGGCTTTCTATGTTCTCTAACCAGCGATAAGAGTCAGATATTTGATGGCTATGAAGCGTTTCGACTACTTCTTGTTTTTTTGTAGTTAGTTTATTCATAAACAAGGAATGGGATGTCTTGAACGAGTCAAGGCACCCCATGAGGGTACGTCACCGCCCCGGAGGAGGCGGACTCGGCGGCGTCGGGTGCGGTAAAATGTCGCCGGAATCCTTCATTCGAATTCCCATCGGAGAAACTCCTTTCCGGACCAAAGTCCGCCCTTATTATACTCTAGACAAAAAAGTCCGCAAGAAAGTTTGGTAGCTTGTACTCAGCTATTTTTATATTTCAAATTATAGTCCTATAACCCTTGTTTTTCAATTCCTCAACTATTTTCTTAGCTTCTTTAGAAAGTTTTTCTGGGATTTGGACTGAAATACGGACGTAGAGATCACCCCTGCTGACTTTAACGGAGGCAAGGCCTCCGTTGTGAAAAAACGAAAAAGAAACTTAAACTAACCTAGGAAAATTACGAAAATACGATAAAATTCATTAAGTTATGATAACCATCATCTCTTGGAACGTAAACGGACTGCGAGCAGTGCATAAAAAGGGCAATTTTGAGGCTGTTTTAGAGCAGAAACCCGACATTTTATGCCTACAGGAGACCAAAAGCTTGCCTGACCAGCTCCCCCCACAGAGCTACGAGAAATATCGGGCTACCACACCTATTTCCACTTCCCTACTTGATAATTAGTCCGATTTTATAATCTTAAGTAATCTTTTTCGATAATTAGCATTTATCCTGTGTCCTGCTCCATTAATTACGTACATATCTTTTTTAGAAGATACTTTTCTAATATGTTTTAAAAGGTATTTTTCTTTTGAGCCCATTAAGAAAATTATTTTATCGGCTTTATTTTTAAATATTTTTTCTGTCGGAGGGAGGGAACACAGTATAAGTTTCTTGACATGATGCCTTTCTGCATAATCCATGGCTAAGTAACAACCCATAGAAAATCCAACAGCTATGTCGCATTTAGGAGATTTAACTCGTTCTGGTCTATTCCAATCTATGGAAACAATATGCATCCATTTAGAAAGAGCTTTGTAATCTGAAAGCTTATCTCCTAGCCCATAGTAAAAATTTACTTTCATATATTATGAATATTGGGCGGATATTCAGTCCGCCCAACTGGCTACTGGCCAGGCAGTTTGTCGAATGAGCTGTCGAACTCGCCGTCCTTCACGCCCTGCTTGAAAGCAGTGAATTCTTCATGGTCGAAGAAGAGAATCGATCCGTGAGGGTCTTTGCTGTCCCGAACAGCGACACCTTCTGGCCTCGTCGCGACTTCGACGCATTTGCTGTGTTTCCCTGTCCACATTGAGCGTTTGAAATCGCTATCCTGAACAGGGAACTTGAACCCAGACATTTCTATCACCTCCCCCCAGCCAGAAATATATAAAATTTTTTGTGTAGTGTCAATAATTTGTACTTTTAAAAGCTACCAAATGCGGTAGAATTGCAATAATCTATGAAATCCATCATCTCCTGGAACGTCAACGGACTGCGGGCAGTGCATAAGAAGGGCAACTTGGAAGAAGTGTTCCGCATGAAACCTGACATTCTCTGCCTTCAGGAGACTAAAACAACCCCTGACCAGCTTTCAGTCGAGTTAAGCGCCCAAGACGGCTATCATTCTTACTTCCATTTCCCCACTGTAAAAAAGGGGTATAGCGGCGTTGCCATATATACTAAAGAGAAACCACTAAATGTTTCACGTGACATGGGAGTGGAGGCCTTTGACCAAGAAGGACGCCTGATCGCAGCTGAATATCCCTCGACTACGCTCGGGGCAAGCTTTACCATCATCAATGTCTACTTCCCCAACGGAGGCGGGGCACCAGAGAGACTGCGCTACAAACTAGATTTCTACGATTACTTTCTAGACTTCATAAATAAGTTACACAAGAAACAAAAAAATATTATATTTTGCGGTGACGTAAATGTGGCCCACAAACCTGTTGACCTGGCAAGGCCTAAAGAAAACGAGACTCATATTGGCTTTCTTCCCATTGAAAGGGCCTGGGTAGACAAATTGACCTCCCAGGGTTGGATAGACGTTTTCCGCCACTTCTACCCCGATAAAACAGAGGCCTACACTTACTGGGATATGAAAAGTTTTGCTCGAGACAGGAATGTGGGTTGGAGAATTGACTACTTTTTTTGTTCTCCCGAAATGCTTAAAAAGGTAAAATCTGTTGAAATTCTCAATGATATTTACGGTTCTGACCATTGTCCGATAAAGCTAGTTATAAAGGACATGTAGTTATCCACAGTTTTGTATTTTAAATTTGTCCTTTATATTTTATAATGCTTCTAGGCGCTTGGTTGATGTTTGCTGTCCTCTGACGGCACAAGAAGCCAAGCATTAGTTCACGGAAGACGTCTCCGTTATATGAACCGGAAGGAATTCTGGTTTTAGGGAGTTTTGGGTCAAACGACGGATCCTCGCTTTATTTAATTCTGTGGTCTCGTGCGTTTATGGGCCCGTACCCTCTTTCTGGAGTTATCTTCCTTTGGTACGCCGGAGTGTGTAAACACGAAGGCGACCCCAGTCCCGAGCTTGTCGAGGGACAACCACCTGCGGTAAGCTTGTCGAAGCCGTGGGTGGTTTTTGTTTATCTTAAGCTGATTAAAAGGTTTTGTCCTTAAGAACTCAATTTATAAAAAACTGCTTAACTACAAAGTAATTGGGCAAGAAATTTCACAACATGTGGATAATTATGTGGAATATGTGTACTAAAAGACATATTATTTAAGAGTCTCATAACAAAATGTCTTTAATACTAGCCATTTTCATAAAATATAAGTTTCTCGTGAAACTTAAAACAGATGTTATTCATGAAACTAGATACTAGAACTGAAAAGAGGAAACTGGGAGATATTGGAGAAAATATTGCCTGCGACTTTTTGGAAAATAGGGGATTTAAAATAGTAGAAAGAAATTATCTACGTAAATGGGGCGAGATAGATATTGTAGCTCGTAAAGCGAACGTTATTCGTTTTATCGAAGTTAAAAGTGTTACACAAGAAACATATAGAGCAGAGGAAAATATGCATCCGCGGAAACTTAAGCGGTTAGGTAAAACCATTCAGACTTACCTGTTACACAAGAAACTAGATTGCGACTGGCAACTCGACTTAATTATGGTCAAAATGGACATGAATACCCGTAAAGCCAGAGTGGAGATGATAGAAAATATTGTGATTTAAGCTTGTCGTGATAGGATGATTTCCTACGGAGTGTAGTACAGCGGTAGTATACACGCTTCGGGTGCGTGAGACCCGAGTTCGATTCTCGGCACTCCGATCGGGGCGTAGTATAGTGGTAGTATATGTGCTTTGGGAGCACAAGGTTCGAGTTCGATTCTCGGCGCCCCGAAAGTGTGCCGCCGTAGCTTTTAGCGAAGGCGCGAAGAAATTATAGACGGGCTGTAGTATAGCGGTAGTATTTGCCCATGGGGTGGGTAAGGCCCGGGTTCAATTCCCGGCAGCCCGAAAGCATAATGCGGGATTAGTTTAGTGGTAAAACGACAGTTTTCCAAACTGTAGTCGGGAGTCCGATTCCCCCATCCCGCACTATCGATTTCCTCGGTAAAATACGCTATTATCTTTTCACTTGCGGCCATGGTTTAGTGGTAGGACGCGTCCTTGCCAAGGACGAGGCGAGGTTTCGATTACCTCTGGCCGCACTCTGGTATTATAAGTAAATGCTCCCGTGGTGAAATGGATATCACGACGCGCTTCGGACGCGTTATTGTGGGTTCGAGTCCTGCCGGGAGCGCTAAGAAAATCTCTAATTGACCTAATTATTCTAATTTCTAAACAATGGCCAACAAAAAATTAAAATTTGAAATACCTGAAGAAGTAAAAGAAATTTCACGTACGCTTAGCGCGGGTGGATTTGAAAATTTCTTGGTCGGTGGATGCGTGCGTGACCTACTGCTCGACCGAGTGCCGAAAGATTGGGACATTACCACTATCGCCACGCCTGAGAAAATCCAAAAGATACTACCCGATTCGTTCTACGAAAACGAATTCGGTACTGTAGGCGTGAAGACGCGCTCGGTGTCGGAGAAGGGTAATCTCGATGTTGTCGAGATTACCCCATACCGCTTGGAATCCGAATACTCTGACGCACGTCATCCGGATAAAGTCACGTGGGGAAAAACTATCAAAGAAGATCTTGCTCGCCGCGATTTTACCATCAATGCTCTTGCTTACAATATTGAGAAAGAAGAGCTGGTAGATCTCTTCGAAGGGCAAAGCGATCTTAAGAAAAAGCTCATTAGGACAGTGGGGGAGCCGGAAGAGCGACTCAAGGAAGATGCTCTGCGAATGTTTCGTGCGTTGCGCATCGCAAGCGAGCTTAACTTTGCCATCGAACATGAAACACAGTTAGCGATCGAAGATAATGTCGACCTATTAGAAAAAATTTCACGAGAACGCATCCGTGATGAGTTTGTAAAGATTATTATGTCTGACTCACCTGTAATTGCCCTCGAACTTTCGGCACGTCTGGGTTTACTGAAATACATTTCTCCCGAATTCGAGAAAGGAATTGGTGTTGAACAAAACAAAGCTCATGCCTACACCGTCTGGGAGCATCTCTTGCGTTCTCTCGACCATGCTGTCAAGAAAAACTTTCCTCTCCATGTCCGTCTCGCGGCCCTCTTCCACGATATTGCTAAGCCTCATACTCGAGCCAGAAAGAAAGACGACTGGACCTTCTACGGACATGAAGTGGTCGGCGCTAAGTTGGCGAGAAAAATTCTAGAGAACCTGCGATTTTCTAAAGAAACGGTGGAGAAAGTAACAAAGCTCGTACGCTGGCATATGTTCTTCTCCGAGACAGAGACCATCTCGCTCTCAGCTGTCCGGCGTATCGTCAGAAACGTCGGTCCGGATTTGATTTGGGACCTTATGAATGTCCGCACCGCCGACCGCGTTGGCACCGGTCGGCCGAAAGAAGTTCCATACAGACTGCGCAAATACAAATCAATGGTGGAAGAGGTGCTCCGCGACCCCATTTCTGTCAAACAGCTTGTAGTCGATGGCGAAGACGTGATGAATTTAACCAGTACCAGTGGTGGCCCGCATGTCGGCTTCATTCTCGAGATACTTTTGTCTGAAGTTTTAGTTGACCCAAAACTAAATACCAAAAAATACTTAGAAAAGAGAGTTAAAGAACTTTCGCAATTAGATGAAAAGGAATTGGCTAAACAAGGCAGAGAAGCGCGCAGTAAGAACGAAGGCGAAGAAGAAAAAGAAATCTCAAAAATCCGCGAGGAATACAAAGTCCAGTAATTTGATTTAAAAAAAATACCTACATCTATCTTACGCTATAGCTAGAGTTAGATGTATTTCGTAAATTAGAGAATGTAGATAATAGAAAAGATTATAGATAATAAAACAAAAGAAAAAGGGGTGATGTTATCACTCCTTTCGCTGGATGACTCCGACGCCAGTTTCTCTTTAAACTTATTTAACCGCGTCTTTCAAGCCTTTGGCTGGACGGAATTTCGGCACACGCATTGAGGGCACCGAGATCGATTCGCCGGTGCGGGGATTTCTTGCCTGACGAGCTGCGCGGACTTTGGTGGAGAAGATGCCAAGTCCTGCAATCGAGACTTCTCCACCTCCCTTCAAAGTCGAAACGATAGAATCAATGACGGTATCGACGACTTCTTCTGCCTGTACCTTCGTGCCGCCGAGTTTAGCGTGCACTGCATTTGCAATATCTACCTTATTCATTAGTACTAATTTTATTGATAATCGAATCTAAAAACACTTATAGACTCGTATTTGATTATACGATAAGCCATTTTTTAAGTCGCTTTCTATCCTTAAAGCTATATCTCTAGCCATTTTTTTAGCTTCCAAGTCAGAGATTTTCTCCGGTGTTACGAAGACCCTGATCTCGCGGCCAGCCTGAAGGGCATAGGCTTTTTCCACACCTTCAAAGGAAGTGGCGATGGCTTCCAAGTCACTCAAGCGTTTGAGGTAGTGTTCGAGATTGTCGCGACGAGCACCGGGCCGGCCGCCGGAGAGAGCGTCGGCTGTCTGGACAATAATAGATTCGATCGTCTCGTAAGGATACTCTTCGTGATGCGCCTGCATGGCCTTGATAATCTCTTCAGAGACGGCAAATTTCTGCAAAATTCTCCGACCGATCTCGACATGGGTGCCGGCTACTTCATGGTCAAGCGCTTTGCCGATGTCGTGGAGGAGCGCTCCGGCTTTCGCCACAGCTACATCGGCTCCCAGCTCCTCCGCAATCATGCCGGAGAGATGCGCCATCTCTACAGAATGTTTCAAAACATTCTGGCTGTAACTTGAGCGGAAGTGAAGCCGGCCGAGAATGGCAAGAAGTCTCGGATCAAGATTATAAATTTCGCACTCAAGTGCGGCCTCCTCACCTTTCTCCTTAATAATTTTATTAACTTCTTCCTGCGCTTTCTCAACAAACTCCTCAATTTTGGCCGGCTGGATGCGCCCATCAGCAATCAGATTCTCGAGCGCAAGCTTCGCTACCGCGCGGCGGACAGGGTCGAAAGAGGAGAGGGTGATGGAATTCGGAGTATCGTCGACAATTACTTCTACGCCGGTAACACGCTCGAACGCCTTAATGTTCCTACCTTCTTTGCCAATAATCTTGCCCTTCAACTCATCTGTTGGAAGGGGGAGGGCAGTGGCCATTACTTCACCGGAGATCGGAGCAGCCAGGCGCTGGATGGCGGTTGAGAGAATTTCGCGAGCGCGCTTCTCAATCTTTTCCATCCCTTGACTCTCAAGCTTCTGCATCCGTATCATAAGGTCCTCTTGGTTCTCTTTTTCGATAACTTTTATGAGCTCCGCCTTGGCATATTCTTTGGAGAATCCGGAGATCTCGGAGAGTTCGGCGGCGCGCTTCTCCGCGATTTCCACAATCTTCTCTTTGAGCGCCCGGACTTCGGCTGAATGCTCCTTTGCGCGCTCGAGTTCTTTGTCGAGATCCAACTGGCGCTTATCAAGGAACTCTTCTTTCTTGACTAGCCGGTCCTCGGCGTTCTTAGTCCTATTTTCTCTCTCCTTAAGCTCTGCTTGGGCTTTGCCCCAGACTTCTTCGGCTCGCGCTTCCGCCTCCGAGATTATGTCTTGAGCTTCTTCCTTCGAGCGCATTTCGAGCTCCTTGATCTCGAGTTCCATAGAGCCCTTCTTGCCTAAAGAGATTATCAGGCGCAGCAAATAGCCGAAGCCGATACCGGCAGATGCGGCAAGCAATGCTAGCAATAGAGCCAATTTCAGAGACATATTCGATTTTTCCCTTCAGCCGTAACCGTCAATCAGGACTTAACGACGCACGTTTTAATTTACTTATTTAAGTTGAACCTCCTAACAATACTTTTATTATAAAATCTTGTCAATTATCCCGTATTTCTTGGCTTCTTCGGCGGACATGAAGAAGTCTCTGTCTATATCTTTCTGAACCTGTGTCACAGACTGACCGGTGTTTTTAGCCATGATCTTTACCAAATTCTCTCGCAGTTTCAAAATTTGCTTGGCACGGATTTCAATGTCTGTTGCTTGTCCTTGGGCACCACCGAGAGGCTGGTGGATCATCACTTCCGCGTTTGGAAGAGCAAATCTTTTACCTTTAGTACCAGCTGAGAGAAGCCATGCGCCACCGGAGGCCGCCATACCGACACAAACCGTCGAGACATCTGGTTTGATGTGGTTCATAGTGTCTATCATAGCGAGAGTGGCCGAAGCCGAGCCTCCTGGAGAATTTATATAGAGAGAAATATCTTTCTTGGGGTCTTCAAACTGGAGAAAGAGGAGCTGGGCAATAACAATGTTGGCGACATCATCATCTATCTCTCCGCCAAGAAAAATTATGCGCTCGCGCAAAAGCCGCGAGTAGATATCATACGCCCGCTCCCCAAACTGGCTTTTTTCTATGACTGTCGGGATAAGGTAAGTCATATGCGGCTACATTATCCCAAAGTCAAAGTGAAATCAAGAAGCGTTGAAGTTTTCTTCGTCGAGATTGTAATCGACGTTCTCGATATCAGTGGCGTCAAGGTCTGCTTCGATGTCAGATACGGCGTCGGAATCACTCTGGGTGTTGATGGATTCAAGCTGTTCATTCTCCAGCGAGTCGTCGTCAGCGCGCTGCCAGAAGAAAAGCGCGCCGATGATAACTAGAGCAAGTACTACCATGACCGCAATAAGCGACCATGCTCCTCCGCCATTCTGGGGAATCGTGCTCTGGTTGTCGTTTGTTTCGTCCATAATAATTTAATTTCTAATTTCTAATTTTCTCTTTTCAACGAGCTGACCGCATTCTTGAGCGCGGTGTGGATGGCGCGGATGTGAACTTTCACCTCCTCTGCCGCTCTTCTGACGGTCGAGAAGTTTTCTTTCGCTTTATCGGCCAAGAGATTGACGGAAGCAAAGGCGGCTACGGCATCCTTGGCTTGCGAGAGATGCATCTTGGCCTCCGCTACAAAACCCTCGGATTCAGCCGTATTGCCTCCGGCCGCCCTGATTTTCTCAATCCTTGATTCAATACGAGCAAGGATATTTCCTAACCGCTCGATGGTAGCAGTCATGACTTTCGCCGTATGCTCCGCTTTGCGTTTACTCAAACCTTGCTGCATCTCGATGCGACGCTCGGTCGTCGAAGCCTGGCGCACCTTCTCGGCCGGTACCGGAGTGGGAACGCGCTTGTCTCTGATGTCTTGAGCTAATGCTGGAGTAGCTATCACAGAAAAAGCAATAGCTACCAGAAAAATTTTTTGTTTCATTGTTGGATTTTAATTATAACACCCTTACGGCTTGACGTGCTTCTGCCTATATAGCTTAAGTCCTTCTTCAAAAGCGGCCTCGGCCTCGGCCTTACCCTTAAAGCCCGTGACCTCGACAGTCTTATTTTGCAGTTTTTTATAAGTAGAGTAGAAATGCTCGATTTCTTTGAGTGTGTGTGGATTAATATCGGCAAGCTCTTTGGTTGTTTCGAAACGCGGATCGTCAAGAGGCACGGCAATAATCTTATCGTCTGCATCGCCCGAGTCGATCATGTTCATAAGCGCGACCGGCCGAACGCGCACCAAAATTCCCGGCAAAAGCGGATGAGTAGTGAGAAGTACTACATCGAGCGGATCATTATCGTGCCAGAGCGAGCGCGGAACGAAGCCGTAGTCGAAGGGGAAGTCCTGCGCGGTATGCGCCACACGGTCCAAGGCGATGAGTCCGGTCTTCTTGTCAATCTCGTATTTATTTTTCGAACCCTTGTTGATTTCCACAATCACGTTGATTGCTTCCTTGGAACCCGGTTCTATGTCGTGCCAGAGATTCATAATGATAAATTTCTAATTGTTCTAATTGCTCTAATTATTCTAAATAAATCCCAAATAGCAAGCTCCATTTAGGTCAATTAGAATAATTAGGTTAATTTCGGCTCTGATTCGTCAGAAGCAGATGCCAGTTCTTCACCTTTAGCGGATTGAATATCGATCTTCCAGCCGGTGAGTTTTGCAGCCAAGCGCACGTTCTGCCCACCCTTGCCGATGGCAAGCGACTGCTGGTCTTCGGAGACATGGACTATAGCCGTCTTCTCTCCCTCATTGATTTCAATATCAAGAATCTTGGCGGGAGAGAGCGCCTCTTCGATAAATTTCTTCGGTTCTGCCGACCATTCGATGACGTCGATCTTCTCGCCGCGGAGTTCCGACATCACGGTAGAAACCCTTACGCCGCGCCCTCCGACAAGTGCCCCCACCGGATCGATGTGGTTATCCTTCGCCTCCGCGGCAATCTTGCTGCGATAGCCCGCTTCGCGGGCTATCGCTTTAATAACCACCGCGCCGTTTGCAAGCTCCGGTGCTTCAGCTTCGAAAAGTTTCTCCAGGAATTTCGGATGTGAACGCGAGAGACGCAAGAATATACCGCGCGGAGACTCCTCCACTCTATAAAGATACGCCCGCACACGCTCGCCTTGGCTGAAGCGCTCACCCGGGATCTGCTCTTCATAAGGAAGAATGCCAGAGGCCCTGCCTAAATCGACAAAGACATTACCCCTCTCCATTCTCTGGACGGTACCGGAGATAATCTCTCCTTCTTTTTCTCCGAACTCTGAGACCAGGTGAATCTTTTCCGCCTCGCGGATTTTCTGCATGATGACTTGCTTGGCAGTTTGCGCCGCAATGCGGCCGTATTCGCCTTTAGATTCGATTGGGAAGATGATTTCTTCGTCGAGCTGGGCATCCTTCTTGATTTTGCGAGCATCTTCTATAAGAATATGATGTTCTGGATTGTAGTGTTCACGCTGGTCATCCTCCGCCACTTCTTCGTTCTCATCGAAAATAACTCTGGAACCGTCCG
>JACPAD010000001.1 GCA_016180955.1 Candidatus Zambryskiibacteriota bacterium | reverse complement strand
TGCGAGCAGAGAAAATCTTGAAATTCTTGAGGAATTTCAAGAGTCGAAAAGCGCAAAGAGTCCGGGACGAGAAGTGTTCGGCGAAATGATGATGCGTATAGAGAAAATGGATGGTGTAGGCATTCTCGCGTGGCATCCTGACCGACTAGCGAGAAATAGTATTGATGGAGGACGCATCATTTACGCCGTAGACACTTCTAAAATTGTCTCTTTGCGATTTCCGACATTTTGGTTTGAACCGACACCGCAGGGGCTTTTTATGCTTCAAGTGGCGTTCGGACAGAGCAAGTATTATTCTGACAATTTGAAGCAAAATGTTGAGAGAGGTATGCGCCAAAAATTGCGACGAGGAGAGTGGCTGACTCGCGCTCCATTCGGGTATGTGAACAATCCAACCACGCGCAATATTGAACCTGATCCGGTGAAATCTAAAATCATTGCGCGCGCGTTTGGTGAATATGTAAAAGGAACACATACCCTCATAACGCTTGCGCAATTTTTGGCTGACCACGGTGTTGCTCAAAAGTCCGGAATGCCACTTGGCAAAGCTTCCGTGAAAAGAATTTTAACGAATCGTGCGTACTTGGGATTTACCAAACATCGCGAAGAATATTTTCCCGGAAGCTTTGCGCCAATTCTTTCTCCGACACTGTTTGAAGCTGTGCAAAAACAACTTTCCGTGCGAGCGCATCCGAGGCATAGCAAAATATCTCACAATTTTCCTTTCACCGGGCTTTTTCGTTGTGGGGAATGTGGCTCGATGATAACTGCTCAATGGTGTACTGGAAAAATGGGCGGTCGGTATCGCTATTATCGCTGTACGAAAAAGAAAGGAAAATGTGGTCAAGGATATTTGCAAGAAGATGTGCTCGCTCTCCAAGTTAAGGAACAGCTTCAATCAGTGTCGCTTCCCGAAGCGTGGGCAGATTATATGCTCAAAAAAATTGAAGTTTTTGAGCATGACGAAATCCACGCTTCGGGAAATCGTCTCGGGCAGATGAAGGGAGATCTGAAAACGCTTGAAGCGAAACTTTACGCACTCGTTGATTTATACCTAAACCACGATATTGAGCGCGAAATATATCTGACGAAAAAGGACGCGCTCATGCGTCAAAAGAGCTCGCTTCAAGCGAAATCTTCATCTGCGAGAGCCGAGAGAAAGAATTGGGTCGAACCCCTGCGGAAGTGGATTTTGGATTCAAAACGCGCGGGGTTTCTGGCGACCAGTGAAAATCTCCATGAGATTAGAGATTTTCTTCGCCCGCGCCCGCAAGACGGATTTCATTCCCTCGCCATACAGCGCGCCTTCGGCGCGCCCAGATTTTGCGCTCACTTCCGACCAAGTTTCTGAATGTGACCCCACGGAGAGTCGAACTCCGCTTCTCGCCTTGAAAAGGCGATGTCCTGACCGATAGACGATGGGGCCCTCCTTCGCCAAGGCTTCGCAGGGCAAGCCTTAAGCTTAAAAATAGTAACATTTTTGGTTAAAAAGACAAAAAGTGTTATAGTTTTAGCCGTTACCTACCAGCTGGGCCCGGCAGGCGAGGAAGGGTGGCTGAGTGGTTTAAAGCACCGGTTTCGAAAACCGACGTCGCCGTAAGGTGACCGTGAGTTCAAATCTCACCCCTTCCGCCAGAACATTTTTTGAGGTAAAGTGTTGTCTAGTTCGCCTTCGCATAAAACTACGTTGGCGCGCGGTTAGCTCAGTTGGTAGAGCATCCCCTTGACGTGGGGAGGGTCAGAGATTCGAGTTCTCTACCGCGCACTAGTTACTTGGCATGCAGATATAGATAAATATCCTCGAGCGCTTTGACGGCGTCACCGGCGGCAATATTATTCTGGTGATAAAGTCCGTTCGTCGAGTCACCGGCGGCCCAGATGCCTGGAACTTCGGCACGCTGGGTGTGCGGATCGACTGGAATCTGTTTGTATTGATTCAAGTTGATGAGCCCTTCGACGAAGGAGGTAGTCGGTACGAGTCCTATTTCGACGAAGATGCCCCCCACCTTGAGCTCATGTTCCTCGCTCTGGTCTGTATAAATAAGCGAGCTTACAAATTTATCGCCTCTAATCTCTTTGGGCACGACATTCTTGAGCGCTGTCATCTTGGGGTGGGAAAGTACTTTCTCTGCGGTAACTTCGTCGACTTTGAAATTGGCACTTCTATTAAAAAGAGTGACAGATTTAACGTACGCGAGAAGCTGGGCGGCAGTCTCGAAAGCGGCGTTACCGCCGCCAATGACAGCCACATCCTGTCCCGCGAAAAGCGGTCCGTCGCAGGAGGCGCAGTAACTGATGCCCTTGTTCTCAAATTCTTTCGCCCCTGCAATTTCGAGCTTCCGGCGGACACTGCCCGTTGCTACTAAAACGGTTTTCGTTAAATAAGTTTTTTCCATCTCTGTTTGTATCTGAAATTCATTATTTATCCTGTCAACTTTATTGACCTTATCACCCGTGATTATTTCTACCGAGTCGCCAGCATAGAAACGCAAATGCTTCTCAAGCATCTTGCCGAACTCAAGCCCAGGGATATTGATAGTGCCTATCCAATTCTCTATACCAGTCGATTCAGTACTCTGCCCGCCGAAAGACTCCGTGATAAACAGAGTCTTTAAACGTTTGCGGGCAGCATAAACGCCGGCGGCTACGCCGGCGGGACCTCCGCCGATAATAGCTAAATCGTAAGTCATGGAGTAAGGAGTAAGAAGTAAGTTTAATAACCAATACAGAATACCAAAAATTTTTTCCTCATACTACCTACTATTTATTACTCCCTACTCCTATTTAAGTTTCGACCTGCGGAGAAATGCCGGAACGGCGGACCAGTCGTCGTCATTGTCCTCGACAGGAGAGCTGGCGGGAGTACCGGCGCTCTTTTTTGTTTCTTCTTTGGCAGACGGTTTTTCTTGAAGGGGGGCGGTATTAAAAATTTTGCCTTTGCCCCTCTCCTCCTCGCCCGAGAAGTTCTGAAAAAGGGAAGTGGATTTGGACTTGTCCTTGTTCTCGGGGAAATCCGACGCAATGACGGTAATCTTGACCTCGCCCTTTTTGAGCTTGTCGTCGCGGACGGTTCCGAAAATAATCTTGGCGTTCTGGTCGACGGATTCAGTGATAACCTTAGCGGCGTCTTGAATCTCAAACATAGTAAGATCGTCCCCACCAGCAATAGAGAAGAGCACGCCCTTGGCCCCGGTGATTGAGATTTCAAGAAGCGGCGAGGAGATGGCGGCACGGGCGGCCTCGGCGGCGCGGTTCTCGCCGGTGGCGGAACCGATGCCCATGAGCGCCGCACCAGCATTCTCCATGACAGCACGAATGTCGGCGAAATCAATATTAATAATGCCTGGAGTGGTGATGAGGTCGGAGATGCCCTCGACGGCTTCCTTGAGAATGTTGTCGCAGATGGCGAAGGCGTTTTTGGCAGTGACGTTCTTCTCGACTGTCTGGAGCAGGCGGTCGTTCGGGATGATAATCAAAGCGTCGACAGCTTGCTTAAGCTCCTCCACAGCTGCTTCGGCGATTTTCATTCTCTGCTGGCCTTCGAAGAAGAACGGCTTGGTCACGACAGCCACAGTGAGACAGCCGTTCTCCTTAGCGGTGCGAGCGACGACCGGAGCGGCGCCCGATGCTGTGCCGCCGCCCAGGCCGCCGGCGATGAAAACCATGTCGGCGCCCTTGATGGCCTCCTGCATTTCTTCCTTGGTTTCTTCGACAGCGCGCTTACCGAGCTCCGGATTCATGCCGGTACCGAGGCCTCTCGTTAAGTTCTTGCCGATGTGAATCTTCTTTTTGGCGAGCGAGTGGTGGAGGTCTTGGGCGTCGGTGTTGACGGCAATGAACTCGACTCCTTTGACCCTGGAGTTGATCATGTGGTTGACCGTGTTTTTACCCGAGCCGCCAACCCCGATGACTTTAATACGAGCGAAAGATTCTACCTCTGGTTTGATTTGTGGCATGAAGCTTTTATTAAAATGATGGGCCTATATTATCAAAGAGTTTGAAAAAGAAAAGCAGTTGACCTTTTTAGTATTCGTTTCTTGGTTTTAAGGCAAAAATTGCGAAACCCAGCGTGAGAAGCGGCGCATGAGGCGCTGTCCGCCTTCGGCGGACAGCGCCCTTCCGCGTCTACCGATAAACTGCTCCTCGTTGTTGGCGTTGAAACCTACTAGCACCAAACCGCACGACACGGCCCAGATGCTATCGCGTATTTTATTTTTATCGCTACCGCCCAAGTGGACTTCTGCCACTTGGGCTGGCAGTCCAAGAACCTCTTCAGCAAAGTGTTTGATACCAGCCGTTCCCGCTCCGCCGCCCATTAGTATTATTCCGGCTGGCAGAAGCGAATCGCGCCCAATCTTCTTTAAGTGGCTCTCGATGAGCTCAAAACAGTCCTTGAGCCGGAGAGCGATAATTTCTTCAAGTTTTTTCTTCGAGTAAGACAAGCGAGCGAGGCCGCCAAGTTTGATATTCTCTGCCTCTTCAAGCAATATTTTAAGGCCTAAAGCGATGTCGTTGGTGATATCCTCGCTTCCGACGGGGAAAACCTCGAGCGAGACGGGATTGTTGTTCTCAAAAGCCATAACCGAAAGAGTTTCGGCGCCGAGATCAGCCAGAAGACAGCCGACTCGGCGCTGCTTTTTCGAAACAGTGACGAATCCAGCGGCCACCGGCGCCGCCACCACATCGATAACCTCGATGCCCGCTTCCTCGACGGTCTTGATTAGGTCGGAAAGATGATGTTCCATGCAAGTGATGAAAAGCGCCTTGACCTCTATTCTTTGGGCCTTGAGTCCCAAAGGTTCTCCCCACGAAATCTTGCCGTCAATTTTGTATTCAACCGGTATGGAATTAATGATGCGCCTGTTAAGAGAGGCTACGGCAGGGATGTTCTTCTCGGCCTGCTCCATTGCCAATGCTAAGTCGCGCTCGGTAATCTCAAGGTCGGCTCGCGAGATGGCTACGGAACCGGTAGCGGAGAGCCCACCCAAGCCCAAGCCCCCGAAGGCAACATAGGCGCGCCTGGCCTTTATTCCAGCAATTCTTTCGGCCTTGGCTACCGCGGAAGAGAGCGCATGAGCGGCTTCCGAAATGTTAGTAATATAGCCGTGCTCGACACCCTTGGACTCCGCTGTTCCCGTGCCAATGATTTTGGGAGTGAAGTGCCCGTCGACGATTGCCCCCTGTGCGATAATTACTTTAGTCTCGAAAGTTCCGATATCGATACCGACTACGATTTGACGTGCCATTTAAATATTTTTTTTCAGCTTGCTCCATTTTACGCCCGTGTTTCATTCCTTTCAAATGCAAAAGAGCGTGGATAAGGAGCTGTTCGACGTTCCAAGGTTTAGCGCGCGAAGGATTTATGAAAATTTCTCCGCTTGTTTTAGAAAGCGGGAAAGCCAAAACGTTAGTCGGCAAATCCTGCCCGCGGTAAATGCGGTTGAGCCGTCTCATTAGTGAATTGGCGGTGAAGACTAAAGAAAGTTCGTATTTTTTGCCTAGAATCCGGTTCTTTATCTTCTCGAATTTTTTAGCGCCGGCGAGAACGGGAGAATTTGCTGATTTCATTTATTTTGCCGAGTTTGATGAGCTCGGCAGCCACTTCTTTCTTTCTGAGATATTCCAATGTTTTGGCCCGCTTGACGTTCTCCGATTTCTCGCGCTCGCTGTAGCGCTTAGAGCGGACACGCGGCAAGACGCCCGCTTGCTGGACGCGCTTGGTAAAGCGCCTTAAGACGCTTAAGTTGTTTTCATTCGGGCCTCTGGAGACTTCGATATTGACCGATGCTTGCATTGCAGGGGACACTTTAACATAAGGTTAAAGTAATGACAAATTAGTCATTAAGCATTAGTCATTTAGATTTCTAAAGACTGATGTGTTTGAGAAATTGGGGGAGCATTTCCATCGGGATAGTTTCCTGGGCGCGTGTGGAGACATTTCTTACGGTGGCGGTGCCGTCGAGGGCCTCTTTCTGCCCGATGATTATAAGATAGGAAATGCGTAAACTTTCGGCACTTGCAAACTGTGCGGCTAGTTTATCTTTACCGAGGAAGTGGAGAACCATAATACGCTCGCGGCGTAATTCCTCGATGAGGCTAAGAGTCTTAATCTTTGCTTCGCGGCCGAGCTGGACCAGATAGAACTTCGGCTCTGATAATTTTTTGTAAATGCGGCTCTGGCCGGATTTTTGCCCGACGAAAATCGAGGCGGCGGCCATCGGAACCTCTTTCTTCATGCCAAGACGCCTGCCAAGCCGCGAGTAGCGGTAGCCGGTAGCGACAAGTTCTTCCGCACCCTCCTGCCGTTCGGGCAAACTCTTGATGGCAAAGATGGTATGCGAACAATGATTCTTCTCGCCTACTAGCTCAGGGGCCAAAGTAAATTCAATGCCTAAGGCCTCGATAAACTCGAGTACTTCTTTGAAATAGCTTCTCGCTTGAGCCGAGAGATAAGTGATGGCAGAGGGTGCTCCCGCCCGGAGCGTCACCGCCTCCTCCTGTTCTAGCCGGAAGAGATTGAAGATATCTTCTTTAAGCGCTTTCCGTGACTCTTCAGAGAGATTGCCGCCGAATTTTTTGACAAAGTTTATAAGCTCGCGCTCGTAGAGAGACAAGGATTCTCTGTCGCCGACGCAGTTGAGATCGACGCGCAAGTTTTTATAACCCTCCTCCGCGAGGATGGAGAGCGCGGTGCGGATAAGCATTGCTTCAGCGATGCCGGTAGAGGAACCGATGAGGTGGAGCGAATAGCTGAGAGGTTTCTTTCTCTTATAGACGATGCTTAATGGGTGAGGCAGAGAAGTCCAGTTTTTTTGGAGATATGTGCGGATGACGGCCGCTTTCTCGGCGGCATCGTAGTGGGGGTGTGTTGTGCAGTAGCTTACAGCCTCGAAATCCGCTTTGGTAATCTTCGGGGCAATGATGGGAGTGAAGCCGAAGTAGGTCGCGGTGATAAGAGCCTTATCGAACTCCTGCAAGTGCCACGCCGGTCGTTGATTCTCAACCTTTAGCATTATGGGTTGTTAACGTTAACTTCGCCGGGAAAAATTTCAGGCGGCAGAAATTGGATGATAGGCCGTCCGATGATGTTATCTTCCGGCACCGGTCCCCAGACTCTTGAATCAGAACTCCACAATCGGTTGTCGCCCATGACGAAATATTCACCTTTGCCTAAAATGTAGTTGACGGTTTCGTCCTTCTTAATCTCGATGTAAGACTCTTCGAGAACGAAGCCTTCGGGATGCCCGTCATTGATAATCGTGACCGTGCCGTTCCGGAGAGAAACTGTTTCCTCTGGCAACCCGATTACCCGCTTGATAAAACGCTTCGAGGGGTCTTTAGGGTATTTGAAGACTAGGACCGAGCCGCGTTCGGGGGTCTTCCAGTAATATGAGAGCTCGTCAACGATGAGGTATTCACCCGATTCGAAAGTAGGTTCCATCGAAGCGCCCTCGACGATAAAGGGTTGGGCGATGAAGAGGCGGAAAGGGATGACGATAACGATAGAAAGGAGAATAAGTTTAATGATCTCTCTGGCGGAATTCATAATTTGTAAAGATTGCTTGCAATGAGTCTATCGAATTGTATTATCTAATCTTATTTGACACAATAGCACAATGCATATCGTCGTAGGTTTAGGTAATCCAACAGAGGAGTACGCGAAGACGCGGCATAATACAGGGCGGATGGCGGCGGATTTTATCGCCGACAAAGTCAGCGGTATCAAAGTTTTTATTCCCGATACGTTCATGAACAAGACTGGCCCCGCTGTTGCGAAGGTGATAAAGAGTAAAAAAGCGGCCCAAAAGCTAATTGTTATCCACGACGACCTTGATCTGCCTCTCGGCACTATGAAAATTTCTTACAATCGCGGCTCGGGAGGGCATCGTGGCGTTAAGTCCATCATCAAAGTTTTGAAGACGGAGGCGTTTATAAGGATTCGCATTGGTATTTCTCCGAAAAAGAAACCTATAGGTCCGACCTATGTAGAAAAGCATATCCTCTCTGACTTCAGAAAACCCGAATTAGAAACTCTCAAAAAAGTTTTCAAGAAGGTTAGAGAAGCTGTTGAGATAATAGTGGAAGACGGATTAGAGAAAGCAATGAATCGGTTTAACTAGTTCTTCTCGATGTATGACAAGGCCATCTTCTGCTCTTTTGGGTCGAAGAGGGTGATCTTGAAGGTGTAGGTTTTGCCCATCTCTAGTTTCTCGCGAAGCTTCTCTTCCGTGCCGAATTCGGAGATATGTACCAGACCAGCCACCCCTTCTTCAATCGAAGCCAGGGCGCCGTGCTTGTTGAATTTTATAATAACTCCCTCGACGATATCGTCTTTCTTATACTTCTTCTCGGCTTCACGCCACGGGTTTTCCTTAAGCGCTTTTATGGAAAGGGAAATTTTGTCGTCTTTGATCTCGATAACCTTGACCTTAACTTTCTCGCCGATTTTAAACATCGCTTTTGGATTCTCGACCAGTCCCCAATCAATCTCGGAAATATGAACTAAGCCCTCAAGCCCTTCCTCGAGCTTGACGAAGATGCCGAAGTCGACGAGCCCTGTAACTTCGCCTATGAGTTCGTCACCCAAAGCGTAGCGAGCGACGATGTTCTCTTTATCCTTAGTCTCGGGACTTTTCTCCGAAAAGATGAGCTTACCTTCCTTGGGACTGACGCCGATGATGGTGACAAACACCCTCTCTCCCACAAGCTTTTTTAACTCATCTAAGATTTTGTCTTTGTCGCCGTCGGCAATGCGTGGATAATGCTCGGGTTTGAGCTGGCTAGCCGGCAAGAAACCGGTAATACCTTGCCAGTTGATGATGAGGCCGCCCTTGTTGGCGTCTGCAATAGGAAGTTCGAAGACGCGCATCTCACGGATGGCATCTTCGGCCTCGCTCCAGATGAGAGCTTGGCGCGCCTCCTTGAGAGAAATCTCAAAATAACCCTCCTTGCCGCCGATGCCGATTACTTTGCCGGCGACGGTGTCGCCGACACTGATTCTTTTGATGATGTCGCGCGCGTTGATAAACTCGCGTCCGTAGATGATACCGGTGCCGTATGGAGGCAAGTCGATGTAGACTGCACCTTTGTCAATAGAAATAACTGGTCCCTCTACCAAATCATCGATTGCCGGGGGAGTGGGGATTTTATCTAAAAATTCCGACGCTGAATTTTGCGGACTAGACGCGGATTCACGCTGAATTTCTTCTGCGTCTTTCTGCGTAGGTTCCGCGATTTTCTGCGTTCTTTTAAATAATGCCAAATGAGTATGCCGCTTCCGATCCTCGGGGTGCAGAATGGTTGCCAGACCCAGCCTACCTTTGCATAAAGCTTCGGCGTGGCGACGAGGGGTAACAGAAACGGGGACTAATAACTTGTACCGCGTAGTTTTCGCGGAGTGGTAAGAACTCGCACACTATATCAAAACTCCCCAAAAAATCAAATACATTATAAGAAAGCGGTCGCGTCGTTATAATGTAAGTTGAAAAATAAAAAGCAGACAATAAGAAAGGGCGGGCCACCGAAGTGGTCCCGCCCGTAAGGTTATTCGGAGCCGCCGAGTGCAGTGCGACGACTAGTTGCTGGTGCCGGTTGCAGTTGGTCGCGCCGTCTCGGCTGCCACCGCGGACTTCGCCTTGAGCGTCATCTCCACGGAGTTTGACTCCAGGTGGATGTCGTTCGTAGTGCGATCGACCGTGATGTGGTATCCGAGCGGAAACACCATC
Organism: Candidatus Zambryskiibacteriota bacterium; assembly: GCA_016180955.1. Lineage (GTDB taxonomy): Bacteria > Patescibacteriota > Minisyncoccia > Phycocordibacterales > Zambryskibacteraceae > UBA5004. The sequence goes on along the minus strand of JACPAD010000001.1, from coordinate 168,385 downwards.
ACGTCGTCACCGATAGTGACGGTGTTCTGACTCTCCGCCTGAGCCGCTTCGCGAATGCGCCGGACGGCGATTGCGGGATGTGGTGCTGGCTGGGGAGCGGGGCGCTCGGGTTCAGGGGTGGGAACGGCGGTCGAATGCGGCGTGAAATTGAATCCACGATACGTGTCGCCGCCGTAAGCCACCGGGTTCATGCACGCCTGAAGGGTGATGAGGTCTTCCTCGGTGCCGTCGGGGAAGCGGTACCGCGCACGATACGCAGCGAGCGGTTGCTCGATGCGACGTGGCCGGAATTCGCCGCCAAGGTAGCCAACAAGACCCTCGCCCGTGATAGTTCCTTCCTCGATCGGTCCGATCCGGTTGGCCCGGATCATATTGCGGTCGATGTTGGGATAACGGGTCGCGAACCGGTTGACCGCCTGCTGGTCGAAGAAATTCGTCAGTCGCGGTGTGTCGGTCGCCGGGATGCCGCCGGGAACCATGGCCGGTCCAGAGGTAATCGGGTCCTGCCGCAGTTCGCGCTCGCGCTGTTGTTGCAGACGCTCCTGCTCCTGTTGACGCAATCGCTCCTGCTGCGCGCTTGCTTCGGTCTGCTGCCGCGCTACCTCTCGGCGATCACGCCAGATACCCCGTACGAACCATACGATGGTTAGAGTGATAGCTGTCATGACGAGCCAGAGCAACCACGAAATCCAGTTGAAGTTGGCTTCCGCGACTGGCGCTGGTGTTGTCTCGTCGATAAGCGTCTCGATCGGCACCGCCGTGGGCGGTGCGACGTTAAGGCGCTCGAGACCAACGAGTTGCTCGCCGGGACGGAGGACGAGGATAATCCTGCTCTGCGCGTCCTCGAAGACTCGGCCGGGCTCCTGCAGGAATGTGTTCATGTCCACGATTCGCTGCCAGATTGTGGGATCCTCGTAGTATCGGCGGGACAAGTCCCAGCCGGTGTCGCCGGGTTGGACGGTGTAGACGCTGGTTTCGTTCGGCGTCTGTGCGAAGTTGATCACGGGGACGATCCAGAAGAGCGTCACCATGATCAGGGTAAACGATGCGATTCGTTTCATCTCGTGTCCTTTCAGAGAACACACCGAACATACGGTGTCTGGTACTATCTTATCATGTTATAATCTATCTGTCAACCCCAAACCAGAGCAAAGCTCGTTTCGGGGCTAGGGCGTGAAAATAATGGTATTTTTATGGCTTTTATGGTAAAATAGTTTTATATGATCCCGTTAGAAGCCGCGGTCACGGTTTCAACAGGAGCCATGCATCAATATGAAAAATGATCGAAACATTATCACTAATATCTTTAAGCAGAACTCGCTGACCGCGACCTGCTTCTAACGGGATGATCATCAGCTACCAGGGGGTAGAGAGCTTTAAAATTTCCCAAGGGGAGCTCACCTTGGCGGTTAATCCTCAATCTAAGATGAGTGCCGATATAACGCTTTTTACTGCAAAGCGGGCTGTGCTCGCTTTCGCCGAGGCTTCGGCGGGCAAGGCGGGCTTCATCATTGACGGACCTGGCGAATATGAAGTGAAAGATATTTTTATCAAAGGATTTCTTGACCACACGTTCCTCATAACTTTCGAAGGGATTAAACTTTGTTTTTTAGGCTTGGAAGCAGATAAAGACGAAATCGAAGATGTAGACATCCTCTTCGTGCACCCGAGCGCATACAAATCCGCCGTAGCTTTAGAGCCAGCAGTAATGATTCCGATGGATTATGATAAAAATTCACTTGCCCAGTTTCTTAAAGAAGGAGGGGAGAGAGTGGAACCAATCGAGAAATTTGTGGTAAAAAAGAAGGACCTCGAAGGCAAGGAAGGAGAAATAATTGTTCTTAAAGAAGAATAGTTCGATAAACTCACTATAAATGAGAAAATATTTAGCCACATTGCACAGAAGGCCGGTCCATCACAAAAAGCGCTTCGCGCTTCTTGTCTCGGGCGGCTTCACCCTCTTTATTTTTGCAATTTGGTCTGCGGTAAATTTTCCGCCGGGGACAGACCCCGTAAAATCGCCTATCAGCGATCACGGGGCGAGGGAAGTCAGTCCGTTAGAATCTTTACGCTCCGGCGTGGCCACATCACTTACGGCTCTCAAAGAAAGTTTTGAAGAGCTTAAGAATGGGGTTTTGAATACCTATGTCCAATAATCCTGAAGAGAAAAGGGTGGTAGTGCGTTCGATTACCTCCGAGATGAAGGAGAGCTTCATCGACTACGCCATGTCGGTCATCACTGACCGCGCTTTGCCTGATGTGCGCGACGGCTTAAAGCCGGTGCATCGGAGAATTCTTTTCGCCATGCACGAACTGGGACTTACAGCTCTAGCCAAGACTAGAAAGTCGGCAACGGTAGTCGGAGAAGTGCTTGGTAAGTATCACCCTCATGGTGATGTGGCGGTCTACGATGCCATGGTGCGCTTGGCGCAGGACTTCGCCATGCGCTATCCGCTTATCATCGGACAAGGCAATTTCGGCTCCATCGACGGAGATAACGCTGCGGCTATGCGCTATACGGAGGCGAAGATGTCGCGTCTCGCTGGCGAGATGCTCAAAGATATCGAGAAGGAAACCGTCAACTTCCGCCCCAACTACGATGGCACTAAGAGTGAACCAATTGTTTTGCCGGCAGTAGCGCCGCAACTTTTGCTCAACGGCACTTTAGGCATTGCTGTCGGTATGGCCACGAACATCCCGCCCCACAACTTAAATGAAGTAGTTGATGCGGCCATCACTCTTATCCAAGATCCGGAAGCGACGACCGAGGACCTCTTGGAATTTGTGAAGGGTCCCGACTTCCCGACCGGCGGTATCATTTTCAATGAAAAGGATATCCACCACGCCTACGCTACCGGCCGCGGGCCGGTGACGGCGCGCGGGGTGGCGGAGATAATCGAGACCAGAAGTGGGCAGTTTCAAATCATCATCACAGCTATTCCTTACAGAGTGAACAAAGCCGATCTTATAACCAAAATCGCTGACCTTGTGCGCGAAAAGAAAATCGAGGGCGTGAAGGGCCTGCGCGATGAGTCGACTAAGGACATCCGCATCGTCATCGACTTGAAACAAGGCAGCCAGCCGCAAAAAGTTTTGAACGCGCTATACAAGCACACGGCACTTGAGGATACTTTCCACTTCAACCTTGTGGCACTTGTCGACGGCGTGCCGAAAACACTTTCGCTCAAGAGTATGCTCGAAGAGTTTTTGAAGCACAGACGCGAAGTGATTAAGCGCCGCGCCACCTTCGAGCTCGCTCGCGCGGAGGAACGCGAACATGTCTTGCTCGGTCTTTCGAAAGCGCTCGACCATATAGACGAGGTTATAAAGCTCATCAAGCAATCGAAGACTGTGGAGGATGCTCGCGGGAACCTCATCAAGCGTTTCAAGTTCTCGGAAATTCAGGCCAACGCCATCCTCGAAATGCGACTGCAGAAGTTGGCCGGCCTTGAGAGGCAGAAGGTCGAAGACGAACTCAAGGAAGTACAGGCTTTCATCAAGGAGATGAAAGAGTTGCTTTCATCGCCGACAAAAATTATCAAAGTAGTCAAAGACGAGCTGGAGGCGCTCAAAGAAAAGTATGGCGATGAGCGCCGGACGAAAGTAATAAAGGGCGCAATCAAAAATCTCTCCGTCGAAGACCTCGTGCCGGAAGAAGAGAATGCCTTGGTCTTAACCTCGGGCGGCTACATCAAGCGCACGAATCCAGACGAATACAAGCGCCAGAAGCGCGGAGGAGTCGGCGTCGTCGACCTTGATACTAAGGAAGAAGATTTTGTGACCAATTTCCTCACCGCTTCCACTCATGACGACCTTCTCTTCTTCACTGATCGCGGTAAAGCTTACCAGATCAAGATGTATGACATTCCGGAAGGCAGGCGTGCTACGCGCGGGAAGTCGATCATGAACTTCATCTCACTCTCGGATGATGAGAAGGTCACCTCGATATTAGCTATGCCGAAAGAGGCAAAAAATATCATCGGCTCTCTGGTCATGATCACGGCCAAGGGTACGACCAAGAAAGTGGCGGTCAAGAGTTTTACCGATGTGCGTTCATCGGGAATCATTGCCATCAAACTTTCCCCGGGGGATAAATTAATCTCCGTAGGACATGTCGAGAAGGACGACGATATCTCGGTTGTGACCAAGAAGGGCCAGTCCATCCGGTTCAAGGAAGGAGCCTTGCGCGAGATGGGCCGCGCCGCCGCCGGCGTGCGCGGAATCAAACTTACCGACAATGATATAGTCGTCGGCGCTCACGTTATCAAAAAGGAATGGAAGTCCGCCCATCTTCTCGTCATATCGGAGCATGGCTATGGCAAGCGCACGAAACTAACAGAGTACAAAGTCCAGGGTCGCGGCGGTTCAGGCATTCTTACCTCCAAAGTGACAGGGAAGACCGGCAATATCATCGCCTCGCAAGTGGTAACGGAAGCGGAAGAAGAAGTGGTCGCTATTTCCAAGAAATCTCAAGTAGTGCGCGTGGACCTCAAAGAAATACCGGTTCTCGGCCGCCAAACTCAAGGGGTGCGGATTATGAAACTGCGGCAAGGAGACTCTTTAGCTTCCTTAATTTGTTTGTAGTGTATAATTAATTCATGAGCAAATTCCAAATTGTATTGCTTGGAATTTTCGGGTTTTTCATCATCGTGGCGGTTCTGACCTTTGCTCTTTATCGCGGCGCCTCCTCCGCGGCGGCCACGGTTACGGTCTGGGGCAGCTACTCTTCATCCGAATTCAACGATTTCTTAAACACTGCCAAGCTTAACCAGGACAGACAACTTACTATCCGCTACGTTGCGAAGCCGGAGACAGAGCTTGCAGAAGAATTTACCGAAGCGCTCGCGGCAGGCGTTGGGCCAGACCTAATCATTCTTCCGCAGGCCCAAATTTGGGAAAATAAAAACAAACTTATCGTTATTCCTTACGCTTCCATATCCGAGCGCGACTTCAAAGAAACTTTTATCGAAGAAGGAGAACTTTTCCTTACCTCCGAAGGCGCTTACGCGCTGCCGTTCTCGGTTGACCCCATGGTCCTATACTACAACCGCGACCTACTCTCGGCCGCTGGACTGGCCAAACCGCTCTCGTATTGGGATGAGATATACGCCGCTATTATAGATTTAACCAAGCGAGACGCGGCCGGCAACATCATTCAATCTAGCATCGCTTTGGGCGAGACCAGAAATATCGATAATGCCAAAGATACTCTCTCACTCCTCTTGCTCCAAGCCGGGACGCCGATAACCGGCTTTATCGGCGGCGAGCTGCGCTCGCTTCTTTCATCGAATTTCGACCAGACAATCCGGCCGGCGGATGCCGCGCTCGACTTCTATACCCAGTTCGCAAATCCTACCAAAGCATATTACAGCTGGAACAGGACCTTGCCCAAAGCGCAGACAAGCTTTACCTCCGGCGACTCGGCGTATTATCTCGGTTTTGCGAGCGAATTATACGAGTTGCGCGGCAAGTCTCCCACGCTCAATTTCTCTGTGGCGGCTGTGCCCCAGTCGAGAGTCTCCGGCAAGACCCTTACTTTCGGCTCACTTTACGGAGTAGCCATTTCCAGAGGGTCGAGAAATACAGCTGCCGCGCTTGAAGCCGCTCTCTATTTAGTCTCGCGTGAGGCCTCCGCCGCTCTCGTGCAAGTACTCATCCTGCCGCCGGCGCGCCGTGATCTCTTGTCGGCAAGACCGACAGATGCAATCTTGCCGGTCTTTTACACCGCGGCGCTCCAGTCGAGAGGCTGGCTTGACCCGGACGAGAGCGGGACGAGGGAAATTTTTTACGGACTGGTTGATGATATTACCAGCGGCCGCTCAAGGACAACCGAGGCGGTCAACTCGGCCAGCAGGGAGTTGGATTCAATAATTAGTAAATAGTAAATAGATAAAATGCCATTACCAGGATGGAAAGAACTTATAGTCTGCGACGGAGTAACAGTCCCGTGCACTTTTGAGAAATTCATGGAGCTTATCAAAAACGGTATAACCGACCTCGTCATAATCTCGACATTTCTCGCAATCATCGTCTTTGTCTGGGTGGGTTTCAAACTCATGACTTCCGGCGGCAATGAAAAAGCTTGGACAGACGCCAAAGGCATGTTGTGGAAGGTGGTTTTGGGCTACCTGTGGATACTCGCCGCCTGGCTTGTGGTTTACACTATAACCAGTGTGCTCCTGAATCCGGGTTATTCTCTTCTTGGAGCGCCAACACAGAACTAATGGTTCGACATACTCACCACAAGATGATTAAAAAATTATTTATATTTACTGCTCTCTTCCTCTTCAGTGTCAGTTTTGTCGCTGCTCAAGGTGCCGGCAATCCGGGCGGCGGCGGAGCCGGCAATCCTCCTGGATGTACCTCTACCATTTGTCTTGAAAATCCTTTTAAAGTTGGCAATACTCTTTTTCAACTTCTCGAAACTGTTGTCAACAACATCATCCTGCCTATCGGCGGGGTGCTCGCGGTACTTGCCTTCATTTATTCCGGCTTCCTCTACGTGACGGCGCAGGGCAATCAGATAAAACTCGACAAAGCCCATAAGGCGCTCCTCTATACCGCCATAGGCACAGCAATACTCCTCGGCTCATGGGTGCTTGCCGGCGTTATCAGAGGCACTATCAATCAATTAATCTAAAATGACCCCGCAGCCGACAAACCTACAAGCGCTTATAAGAATCTTTACTGATATTATAGAAGTAACCGTACCGGTCATCGCAGGTCTCGCTCTTCTCGTCTTCTTCTGGGGGCTTACTCGGTTTATTTTAAATGTGAGCGGGGATGAGAAGGCGATATCGGAAGGCAAGAACTTAATGGTCTGGGGACTCATCGCACTTTTTATTATGGTGTCGGTGTGGGGGATACTCCGCTTCTTATCGAGTGAGTTCGGTTTCGACCCGTCGATTGCACTTCCCTTAATACCGTAATAGTTGTATATTTTAAGATATGAAAAAATTGGCTAAAATCCTGCCCTTAGCACTTCTCTTAACCCCAACAGTGGTAGCGGCTCAATTTAGCACCACTCGGAGCATTATAGAAGAATTGGGGGATTTAGTGCGATACGCAACTATAGTCATTGCCGGCATCGCTCTCCTAGTATTTTTCTGGGGACTGGTCAAGTTTATCTTCAAGGTTGGCGGCGACGAGAAGGCGGTAGCGGACGGCCGCCGTCTTATGATCTGGGGACTTATCGCTCTATTTGTGATGGTCTCAATCTGGGGGCTAATCTACTTTATTCAGTATGAACTTTTTGGTGGTCAATTTATTTTTGACACGCCACCCGACATTCCTGTTTTCCCTTAACCCTTAACCGTAGCCAGTGGATAACTAGATTGTGTTTCTTTGTCCTTGACGTATTATATAAATATACCGTCTAGGTATTAATTATTCGCATCATTCGATTAAATTCGTAAAATTCGTATTATGAAAAAAGTTATTCTTGCCGCATCTCTCTTCGCTCCGGCAATCGCCTTCGCCCAGGGCTTGGAGAACCTCGATACCCTTCTGGAGTCCATCGGTGACCTCATCGGTAACGCACTGCCCGTAGTCGTAGCCATCGCCCTCCTTGTCTTCTTCTGGGGCTTGGTCAAATACATTCTTTCCGCTGGTGATGAAACTAAGAAAAAAGATGGTCAGCGATTAATGATCTGGAGCCTCGTGGCTCTCTTTGTGATGGTTTCCGTCTGGGGGCTTGTGGGCTTCATTGGAGACGCTTTGGACATTGAGCAAGGAGGTAGCATAGAAATACCTGAAGTTCCCGGTATCTAACCGCGATTACGGTAGATGTCGATCAATGAATTTCTCGGAAATGTCGGCAAGGTGATTATCAATCCCATTATCATCTTGGCTTTCGCCGTAGCTCTCCTTGTCTTCTTCTGGGGGATATTCCAGTTCATCTCTTCGGAGACAGCGGATACCAAGCGCGATGAAGGCAAGAAAAAGATTTTCTTCGGCCTCATCGGGATGTTCATCATGATATCCGCTTATGGACTGATACGGCTGATACTCGGCACCTTCGGCATCACTCCTTCCCATTACCCGTTCAATTAAAGTTAAATTACGGCAATAGAAAAAGGCGCCCCGACCCGAGTCGGGGCGCCTTGTGTTGTTACTCTTGGCGGAGGTGGAGCCGGCGCTGTGGGGGGCTTGTACTTTACCCCTTGGCACGGCCCGCCCTCGTTGTATGGATAGTAGGTGAGTTTGAACTTCACCTCTTTATCCACAGCATCCAGTACCCGGATCCGGAAGCTCTTTACCGCCTCCGATATCCAGATGTGCTTCTCGCAGGCCGTTCGAGTATCTCCGTCCGGGTCTCGGGGATACTCGTATATCTTCCCGCGGTCAGTGATGACCGCGTAAGATACGTTCTCCGTCCGGTCCCAGATGACATTGGAGCCGGCGGGAATCTTGACTACCTCCGACCATCCTTCGTCGCCAGCCATGACACTTCGAGGGTAGAGATCTTCGACCTTCGGCGGCGCGGGCGCTGTCACTTCGGCAACTGGAGTTGCCGCCGGTTCTTGGTCTCTGATAAAAAACCAGATTGCCGGGCCGATTACCATTGCAACGGCTACTGCCGCCACTAACCATCCGAGCCACGAATTTCTCCGTGGTTGCGCGGAAGCAGCTCTTGGTTGAACCTGTTGTACTGGTTGAGCTGGTTGAATCGGCTGTACCGTAGTAGCGGGGGCCGTTCCAGCGGCAGCGACATTACGTAGTTGACGATTTTGTTTCTCTAGTGAGCTACCTAGCTTCTTGTTCGTCGCGTAAACTATCAAGACGACAAGTAATGCTATGATGGCCCAACTCACAAAGTCAGTCATGCCATTCCTCCAAATAGAGTTTCTATTACTATTATACCATACTTAATATTAAAAAGTCAAATTTTTACAAAAAAAGTAACTGCAAACAAAACAATAAGAAAAGCCGGTTTGCAGTAGTGCTGCAAACCGGCCCTGTTTCCATGCCGACTATGGATTGTTTGTCGTGCCGGCGTTCTTGCTATTTGTTAAGTTCTGCTGACCAAGAGCGAGAACGCTCGCGATGACCTCACCCATGCCTCCCCCTCCTTGAATAATGATTGGCTTTGCATGGGGCAGGACTTGCTCGGCGACATCGAGTGTGGCGATGAAACGGGCATGCGGGTCGCTCATCACTTTTGCCATTGCAGCAATCCGTCCTGCTTCGCCTTGCCCTTTTCTTATCTCTGCGTGGGCCGCGGCATCAGCTTGAACTTGCGTTGCGTGAGCGGTTGCATCGGCTTGAACAATAGTGCTGCGAGCAGCGGCCTCCGCGTCGTTGATGGTTTCCTGTTTTCGGCTAAGTGATGCCGCCGCGTTTGCCTGCGCCGTGTTGACCCGGTGGCCGCCGGAGATACTCTTGATGTAAGCGTCGCGAATGTGGATGCCCCAGGGCTTGTCGCTTAGCTTGCCGGTATCTGGGTCCTCCCTCTCTCCGACCAGAATCTCCAGCTTTTCCTTTAGTATGGCACTAAAGAGAGGCGACATTTCACGCGCGTGGCCGAGAGTAGCAGGGCCGAGGAATCCCTGAAGTACTTGTGCCGTCATGTCCTCGACACGCTTTCTGACTTCCTCTTCTCGATCGCGGCCGGCTTCCGGAGTTACGTTCCTGATGAAGTTCTCGATGGAATCGTAATTTTTACCTTCCAGATACCACTCGACAACCACAGCAATCTCGCTCGTTAGGGGAGCGTGCAGAGAATCTGCCATGGTTACTTGAAGTGCGTCACTGAGAGCGAAAAAGGGAACCCTCTCCCACTGGTCCAAAACGCTTGCTGTGAGGAATGTTGGATATACCAACTCCTTTTTCCGATAGAAGAATGCTTGCTCCTTCCCGCTTTGAAGAACACGGAAGGGAAGCCTCTTTCCTTCTACGGGGATGTCGTTGATTCGGTCGATGTTCTCGGGCTCATCCGGCAGTTCATGCTGGTGGGTAGCTGTTGAGTGATATTCTATTTTCTCGAAAGGCCAGATGACGAAGTTGGGACCGGGGTACAGGACCCGCCAAAACCGCCCAAACAGAAACCCTGCTCCTATTTGACCAGTCTCGACCGGCGTGTATGCCAAGATGAGAAGAAGAACGACAAATAGCACAGCAATTATCCACGAAGTATCCATAGACTCCTCCGCGCTCAAGGCGCAAAATGTGACGAACGTTGTCTTTTAAAATTATATCATACAATTAAAGAATTACAAACACATTATAAGAAAGCGATAGCATTGTTATAATGTATTTGCTTTATTTATTCGTATCATTCGATCATATTCGCCTTGCCCCTCGTAGCCTTGGCGAAGTGGGGTATAATTCGTATCATGCGAAATAATAGTCCCTGGCTTCATCAGCTAAACAAGGAGCGTGAGCCGTCCAAACTTGCTCAAGACATCGAGACCGACGTGGCCGTCGTCGGCGGCGGCATTGCCGGAGTAGCTAGTGCCTTTTTTATCTTGAGAGATACGGATAAGAAGGTGGCGCTTCTTGAAGGTGGACTCTTGGGCCACGGAGCCACAGGGCACAACGCCGGCCAGATTGTAAGCTTCCTCTCGCGTCCCTTGCATGATCTGGCAAAAGAATTTAAACCCGAAATGGTTAGAGAGGCGCAGAAGATGATGGAAGAGGATGCGTGGGAACTTCTTGATACGATGTATACCGAAGCCGGATTGGACATTTCTCTGTCGCGCTTTACCGGACATTTCGGCTTTGCAAGCAAAGAGCATCTGCTCTCGCTTCTCGAGGATAACGTATTGCGAAAGTCACTCGGCCTCCGGCTAAAAGAAATCTTAATTGCCGAGCAGGCCGAGTTTCTGGAAGAAGTGGGGAAAAAGTACGGCGGCTTTTTCAAAATAGCGCCTCACTCAGAAATTCTTGATCGGCTTGAGACGAAGAAGCCGGAGTTTATCGTCTGCGTTTCGGAGCAGAAGGGAGTGATGAATTCCGCTCTCTTTACCGAGCGCGTCGCCGAATATCTTCTAGAAAAGTATCCAGAAAGATTTGCCGTCTATGAACACACCCATATAGCAAAAGCCGCTTTGCATGAAAATTCCGCCATTCTCGATGCCGAAACTCATGCAGTTACGGCCGAGAGAGTTATCCTCTGCACCAACGGCTTCGACAACATTACTATCTTCAATAAGTCCGGCCTCGATATCGATGCGCGCTTCCATCACTCGCTCCATGCCGTGGTCGGCTACATGTCGGGGTATCTTGAGGAACTCAACAAACCGCCAACAGCCATCAGCTATTTCTACGAAGGTTTAACAGGCGATGACTCAAGCGGCAATCCGTACGTTTATCTTACCCGCCGCATGTATGAATACAATGAAAACAAGCACAATCTCATCTCAATCGGCGGTCCGGACGTAAGTCTCGATGACCGCCGCAAATACGAGAAAGACCACGAGTATCCCGAGTGGGCCAAAGACGAAATAAACAAGTTTGTCAAAGAGATTTACGACACCGATCCCAATAAGAAAATTGATTACATTTTCACTTGGCACGGCTTAATGGGCTATACCAACAACAAGTTGCGTTTGATCGGAGCGGAGCCGAAAAATCCCGTTCTTCTCTACAACCTAGGATGCAACGGGGTGGGCATCCTGCCCTCCATCTTTGGCGGCGAGCGCATCGCCCGGCTGGTTAAAGGGGAGAAACTTCCGGCTTCAATTTTTGATCCTCGCGTCGAACGCGCTCCCCGAGACCAGTGAGCGATACGTCCATGCGGACTGGCGCTTTTTTAATGATGTCGATAATTTCATCGTGGCTGTCGGTGATGGTAAAAAGGCCGATGTCGGAAAGCTCGATATAGCCTCTCTTAAGCAACTCATCCTGCATAAAACTTTTGAGCTTGTTCCAGTACTCGCTTCCTACGCAGATTATCGGAACACTGTCCATCTTTTGAGTTTGGATGAGCGTGATGATTTCGAAGAATTCATCGAGAGTGCCGAAGCCGCCGGGGTAGAAAATGAAGACCTCGGCGCCGAAAGCGAGGCAAACTTTGCGGGCGAAGAAGTAGTAGAAAGAAATACTTTTCTTTATATAGGGGTTGGTCGGCTGACCGTTAGGAAGCTTGATGAGGAGCCCTAAGGAGTTACCGCCCGCCTCGTAAGCGCCGCGGTCGGCCGCCTCCATTATCCCCGGGCCGCCGCCGGAGACTATCGAGTAGCCGAGCTCTTTGACGAGGCGGGCGGAGAGCGCGCGGGCGCTCTGGTAGTACGAGTCGTTTTCCGAACTCTTCGTGGAGCCGAAGAAGGTTACTGATTTGGGATAGTCCTCGAGGAACTCGAAGCCAGCCGTAAATTCCCGCGCGATTTCGGCTACCCGCTCGGCGGCGATTTTATGCATCTCTTTTTTAGAGAGAGTGACGGCTTTGATAAGCTCCTCCATGCTACAATGGTAGCATAGAAACTTATGAAAAAATTGAACTATAAAAAATGGGTCGCGGTATTTGCCGCTCTCGCGGTGGTGGCCTACTTGTTTTTCTCCGGTCCATTGGTAAGTTTATTCAGTTCTAATGAACAAAATTTGGCAAATGAACAATTGCCCGAGACGGGCGTACAAACACAAGATTTAATCATCGGTTCAGGTCTTGTGGCGACATCGGGGGACATGCTTACCGCCCACTACATCGGCACGCTCGCAAACGGCCGGGTCTTCGACAGCTCTTATGACAGGAATACTCCCATCACTTTTACTTTGGGAGTGGGGGAGGTCATCCGCGGCTGGGATGAAGGGCTCTTAGGTATGCGCGAAGGTGGCAAGCGTGTTTTGAAGATTGCTCCGGATTACGGCTATGGCGCTCAAGCGGTCGGGGCCATTCCCGCCAATTCGCCTCTTATCTTTGAAGTCGAGCTTCTCGATGTTGAAAAGTCTCAATAATCTTGGCCACGCTTATCTTCTCATCGGGTCGCCGGACGCGGCAGAGAAAGAACTTCATGCTTTTTTTGCCCAACATGGCAAAACCCTGACAGGCTCGCCCGACTTCTTTGTCTTTAAAACACAAACTTTCGGTGTTGATGAAGCGCGGCAAGTCTCGGTCGCCGCGGTGCGCAAGCCGTTTACGGAAAGGAAAGTTTTTCTCATCGTCTCGGAGCGTCTGACGCTTCAGGCGCAAAATGCCCTCCTCAAAACTTTCGAAGACCCGTATCCGGATACCCATTTCTTCCTCGTGGCAAGAGAAGAAGAGCTTATCATCCCGACCTTGCGTTCCCGCATGCAGGCAGTTCATATTCAAAGCCCGGCTTTAAACAAGGAAGCAGAGAAGTTTTTGAAGTTTTCACTTAAGGAACGCCTGAGTTTCGTTAAGAAGTTTGTAGAGCAAGAAAAAAATATATCAGTCTTTCTCGATGAACTTTTACTGCTCACTAGGTCGGAAAAAATTTATCATGCCAGACTCTTTAGCGACGACCGCGGAGTCTCGCCGAGGTTAATTCTCGAACATCTGGCAGTAGTGTTATAATCCAGCCATGCAATATGGCGGAATTTTAGAATGGCTACGCAAAGAGTATTCTGGTATAAGAAGTGGGCAGGCGAGTCCGGCTATTCTTGACGCCGTCAAGGTTGAAGTCTACGGGAGTCCTATGGCTATAAACCAGCTGGCCACCATAACCATAAGTGATCCGCGGTCGCTCCGTATTATGCCTTGGGATAAAAACGTCATTAATTCCATTGATTCCGCTGTAAGACAATCTAATCTCGGAGTTTCGGTGGCTACTGACTCCGAGGGTTTAAGAATTTCTTTCCCGCAGCTTACAGCAGAGAACCGTCAGACTCTTTTAAAGCTCGCTAAACAGAGACTTGAAGAAGCCCGTATCAAAGTGAGGAACGAGAGGCAAAAAATTCTGGATGATATCGACAAAAAAGGTGCGGGAGAGGATGAACAAAAAAGACTGAAAAACGAGCTTCAGAAATCGGTTGAGGAAGCAAATAAAAAACTCGAAGAATTTTATCAGAAGAAGGAATCAGAGCTTCTTGAATAATGTCTATTTTAATTTTCCTCATTATTTTAAGCGCGCTTGTAATTGTCCACGAGCTGGGGCATTTGTTGGCGGCGAAATATTTCGGCATCCGCGTAGATGAGTTTGGCTTGGGTTATCCGCCGCGGGCGAAGAAAATGTTCAGCTGGAGGGGGACTGACTTCACTTTAAACTGGTTGCCCTTCGGTGGTTTTGTCAAGATCTTCGGAGAAAATATGGCTGAAAGTAACAACTTGGAAGTTGAGCTTCCAAGTAACAGCTTTCAGGCGAAGAGTCGTGGTATTCAAGCATGGGTTTTGTTTGCCGGAGTGTTTTTCAACTTTCTTTTCGCGTGGATGCTGCTCGCGATTGTTCACCACTCTCTGTCTCAAGGACTTTTTACTGCGTTTAACTTTACTTTCGAAACAGTCCGGGCGCTCTTCCACGTCACTTTGTCTAATGTAATTGGACCGGTCGGGATCGTGGGCATAGTGGGAGAAGTAAGCAAGCTCGGGTTCTCCTACGTCCTTACCTTCACCGCGCTTATTTCCATTAATCTTTGCCTTATTAATCTCTTGCCCTTTCCGGCACTCGATGGGGGAAGATTGCTTTTTGTCGGCATTGAAACTTTGACGCGCCGGCCCATTCCGCCGCGCATCTTTAATGCTCTAAACTCCGCCGGTTTCGCCTTGCTAATACTCTTGATGATTCTTATCACCACCCGCGACATTAGGAATCTTTTTAAGAGTTTGACATAATAGCATAGTACATTTATAATATTTTCAGAGTGCCTTTTGTGTTTCCGAAGGAGGGAATCACATGAAAAAAGTGTTGATTAGGGTTGGGTTTGTTGTTTGGGCCTCCGGGCTCCTGACCGTTCTGCTCTCTTTGAGGTTCGCCTCGTATTCACTGCTTGGTTTCTTCGGATTACTGCTCACGTGGTCGGCGGTCATCGCCGTCGCTATCGGGATTTGCGTCCGCATCGTTCCAAACGTCGAAGTCGAAGAGAATAGAGAAAATAAGCAGCGAGACGAAGAGGAATGCCGGAAATTCAGGGAATGGGCAAAATTGTTTGCCCATTCAAAGTGGCGCGTAATGCCGCTCGGAACCTGGCAGTGGCAGGGCGAGGTTCTACGTGGTCTTTACGACGACGGGTGGGACGTCGTGCCGATACAAGACATTACCCAGGATACCCTGTCGTCTAAAGGCATGGGATATCTTGCCCTTGAATCCCTATCGCCGCAGTCGTGTAGCAATGTCGCCGAGATTCAACTGAGAATTCCTCCGCGGCATCCGGCTCTCGAGAAGCTTACCGAACTAGTGGCCGGCTCAATCGTGGAGTTTGAATTCCACGAAGAGCCAATCCCGCTCGCGCGCGGGACGGAGCCGGCCGCCTACCTCACCATTAGAAGTAAGCCCATGCTTGCGAAACTGCCTTTGCGGGCAGTTCACTGAAAGAGACTGTGAGGTTAAAACAAGGCCCGAATCGCGGATGCGATTCGGGCCTTTTCTTGTCATACTGCAAAGTAACTTGTCAAGTTATGGAAACATTTCAATATAGGGAACTTTTCTGTAAGATATCAGCATGCGACAAAGCCAACTCTTTACCAAAACGCGCCGTGAAGCGCCCGCTGACGAAGTTTCCAAAAACGCTATTCTCTTAATTCGGGCCGGGTTTATTAATAAAGAAATGGCGGGAGTTTATGACTTCTTGCCTTTGGGGCTTCGTGTGTTAAATAAAATTATCGGTATCATTCGGGAAGAAATGAATAGTCTTGGGGCTCAAGAGATATTTATGAGCTCGTTGCAAAGAAAAGAGCTGTGGGAAAGAACAGGCAGGTGGAGTGATGATAATGTCGATGCCTGGTTTAAGACCAGATTGAAGGATGGTGCTGAATTGGGGCTCGCATTTACGCACGAGGAACCCATTTCGAATATGCTGGAACAATTCGTATCGTCATATAAAGATTTGCCGTTTTCGGTTTACCAATTTCAAAATAAATTCAGGAACGAGACGCGCGCCAAATCTGGCATCATCCGTACCCGCGAGTTTTTGATGAAGGACCTATACTCTTTTAACGTTGACCGAGAAGCCCACCAAGATTTCTATGAAAAAGCCAAGGAATCTTACAAAAGAATATTTAATCGGGTGGGCATTGCAGACAAAACTTACTTCACTCTAGCCTCAGGAGGCAGTTTTTCCGCTCAATCTCACGAGTTTCAAACCGTCTCTGATTCTGGGGAAGATACAATATTTATTACAAACGAAGAAAGTAAAGAAGCCGTAAATAAAGAAATTGAAAATAAACGGGAACTCGGTCTCAAGGCTGTGGAAGTCGGAAATATATTTAATCTTGGTACGACATTTTCAGATCCATTTTTGAAATTTAAAGATGAGAATGGAGAAGAGCATCCTGTATACATGGGTTCATATGGTATAGGACCGGCTCGTCTTATGGGTACCATTGTGGAAGTGCTCTCGGATGAGAAGGGTATCATCTGGCCCGAGGAAGTGGCGCCGTTTAGAGTTCACCTCATCTTACTTGGCGGTCCAACCGCCAAGGATACAGCGGACGAAATTTATAAAACGCTTCAAGCAGAAGGTGTTGAGGTGCTTTACGACGACCGCGACTTGCGCGCCGGCGAGAAATTTGCCGACGCCGACCTCATCGGCATACCTACTCGCGTGATAATTGGGGAAAAGACAATGGCGTCAAAGATGCTTGAGGTCAAAGAAAGAAATTCGGACGAAATAAGGATGCTTTCCATTGAACATTTGATAGATGAACTTACTAAATAAAATTAAATCTTGGAAACGATTATTCTCCCACGACGTGGGGATTGACTTAGGCACAGCCAATACTCTGGTCTATATGCGCGGGCGAGGCATCGTCATCAACGAACCCTCGGTCGTGGCTGTCAACCAGAAAACTGGACAAGTGGTCGCCATCGGCACCGATGCCAAGGCGATGCTTGGGCGCACTCCGGGACACATTCTCGCTATCAAGCCCTTGACGAACGGCGTCATCTCGGATTTCGAGACTACAGAGGAAATGATTAGCTATTTACTAGGAAGGGCAACTGAAAGTTCGAACAAGCTTCTTTCGCCGCGGGTGGTTGTCGGTGTGCCGTCGGGCATTACCAATGTCGAGATAAGGGCGGTGCGCGATGCCACCCAAAATGCCGGCGCCGGAGAAGTGCATATCGTCGAGGAGCCGATGGCGGCATGCATCGGCATGCGGCTTCCCGTCCACGAGCCGGTAGGCAACATGGTTATCGACATTGGCGGCGGCACAACTGACATTGCCATTATCTCTTTAGGCGGGGTGGTCCGTTCGAAGAATGTCCACATCGCCGGCGATAAGTTCAACTCCGACATTATCTCCTACGTGAGAAATCAATTTAAGATACTAATAGGAGATAAAACAGCCGAGCATGTAAAGACCACTATCGGTTCTGTTTTGCCAACGCACGCTCCGCTTGAGCTTCCCGTTAAGGGCCGCGATTTGGTCACTGGACTGCCGAAAGAAGTGATTCTTACCGATACCGATATTCGCGAGGCCTTGGCGCCGTCCGTGGAGGCACTCATCGAATCAACTCGCGAAGTGCTAGAATCAGCTCCTCCGGAGATACTCTCGGATGTCATGCAGAGGGGGATATATCTTTCCGGCGGCGGAGCTTTACTAAAAGGTCTCCCAGACCTTTTAGAGAACGAAATAAATATCCCGGTTCACGTCGCTGATGACCCACTTACCGCCGTAGCCAGGGGTTGTGGCGTTATTCTCGAGGATCTGGAGAATTTCCGCGAAATTCTCGTTGCCAATGAAGACGAACTACCTCCTAAAAAATAAATCGAGGCGCTCCTACTCCGGTAAAGTTCTATTTCTAATCGGTGTCTTTCTTGTAGGGGCGGTCTTTTTCTACTTTCTTGGGCCTTGGCTTGTTCCGCTTGTCTCTCCGCTTTGGAAGACGGAAAACGCTGTAGCAAGAACACTCTCCAAAGGATTCGACTTCTTCCGCTCCCGGCAAACACTGATTGAAGAAAATATTACGCTAAAAGAGAAAGTGGCATCTCTAGAGCTTGAACGCTCTTCCTTTACCTTAAGCGGAGTCGAGAGGCAGGAGAGCATTCAAGGTGAGAATATTAGAGCGGCCGTTTTGACTCGTCCGCCGCAGAGCCCCTACGATATTTTAATCATTGATGCTGGCTATAAGAATTCCGTTATAGAAGGCGGCAGAATTTTTCTTCCTGAAGGGCCGGAGCTCGGGGTAGTGTCGGCTGTTTTCCCGACCACGGCGAAAGTAAAACTCTTCTCTACCGATGGCGAGAAGACAAGCGCTGTGCTTGAACGGGGCAATGACCCCGTTACTCTCGAGGGAGTCGGGGGAGGGAACTTCCGAATCATTGTACCGCGCGATACGGCGGTAGAGGTCGGGGATCGTGTCCTGTCAGCCCATCTTTCTTCGAGCCTTTTGGCCATAGTTGGAGACGTCGAAGTCTCCGCAACGGATTCGTTTAAAGAAGTCTTGGCCAAAAGTCCGGTCAATATCTTCTCGGTTAGATTTGTCTTGGTCAGACCATGAGAAGTTATCGCCTAATCTCGACACTGATATTAACCTTGGCGGTCATCCTCTTGCCGTACTGGATTTACTTGCCGCTTTTATTTGTGGCTGTGGCGATACTGCCGATGTTTTGGGAAGGGATACTTCTGGGGTTTCTCATAGACGCTCTCTATAGCCAAGGTATCTCGGTACCCATCGGCTCGCCAGTAGCACTGTCCATTTTGGCAGCGCTTGTGATTCTTTTACCTTTGCGCGCACGTTTAAGAACATATGTTTAGACATATCTTAAAAAAGGCAAAAAATAGCCTCGGTCTCGGCCGGAAAGTAAAGAGGAAATATCAAGATATCGATCCGGAAGATATTTTTCTCGACTCGGCCAATCTGCCTGGTTTCGAGGAGCACGCGCTTGAGGGGAGAATCGAGAAGCCGATGAGCCGCGAAACTTTCTTGGTTTTAAAAATCGTTCTGGTTCTTATCGCTCTCTCTCTGGTATCCAAACTTTGGATTCTCTCGGTTCTCGAGGGCTTGGTCTACGCCGAGATTTCCGAGAATAATCGACTGGAACAAACACCCATCTTCGCCAACCGGGGGGTGATATTGGATAGAAACGGTCTTGAGCTTGCCAGCAACGAAATCAAAGATAAAAATTCCGACTTTGCCGGTCGCCGCTACGTGGCGCCGAAAGGTCTTGCCCACGCAGTAGGCTATGTTAAGTATCCTTTGATTGATAGCTCCGGGGTTTATTACGAACTCGACTATCAGGCCAAAGACGGTGCAGAGCTTGCTTACGATGACCTCTTGCGCGGCAAGAATGGCAAGAAGCTCGTAGAGACCGATGTCACCGGTACCGTCACTTCCGAAAGTGTTATTGAAGAGCCGATAGACGGCGAGAATATCACTCTCTCTCTTGACGCGAAACTGACGGAAACGCTCCACAAAGCAATCGAGTCTTTCGCTCAGGCGGGCGGTTTTATCGGCGGCGCCGGGGTCATCATGGATGTCGAGACCGGCGAAGTTTTGGCGCTTACGAGCTTCCCAGAATACGACCAGAACGTTTTGACGCGCGGTATTGATCAAAAAAGTTTTAGCGCCTTACTGAACAATCCAAGGACGCCCTTCCTCAACCGCGCGATTGGCGGGCTCTATACGCCCGGCTCGATCGTGAAGCCTATCGTTGCCATTGCCGCTTTAAATGAAGATGTTATTTCTCCAGACAAAGAGATTCTAAGCACCGGCTCTATTACTATTCCGAATCCATATGACCCCGAAAAACCTTCCGTTTTTGATGATTGGAAGGCGCATGGTTGGACGGCGATGCGCGAAGCGCTGGCGGTTTCTTCGGACACCTACTTTTACTCAATCGGCGGCGGCTACGGTGGTCAAAAAGGTTTAGGCATCAGCCTCATCGACAAATACTTTGAACTTTTTAAGTTTAAGGAGCCAACCGGCATCGAGCTTTTAGGTGAGCTTGAAGGTATTGTGCCTACTCCGGAATGGAAGAAAGAAAAATTTAACGGCGACATCTGGAGACTGGGCGATACTTACATCACAGCCATCGGCCAATACGGTACCCAGCTTACTCCTCTTAACGCGGCGAGATTCATCGCGGCTATCGCGAATAAGGGTAAGCTTCTTAAGCCCTCGCTTCTTCTCGGTAGCAACAAGGAATCAGTAATCGGGACGGTTGAGTTTGCCGAAGATGACTGGCGGGTAGTGCGCGAGGGTATGCGAGAGAGCGTAACTTATGGCACATCTCTTGGCCTCAATGTGTCTTATGTGGAAGCGGCCGCCAAGACCGGTACGGCCGAGGTCGGTTCCGGCAAGTCTTATGTCCACTCGTGGTCGGTGGGCTTCTTCCCGTACCGGAAGTCCAAGTACGCTTGGGCCGTGATTATGGAGAAAGGTCCAGCTAATAGCGGTGTAGGAGCAACAGCTGTAGTGCGGCAAGTTTTTGATTGGATGAGTATCTATAAGCCGGAGTATTTACAATAAATATAATCAGAGTAATATAGCAGGCTAATTATGCAGAACGAAACGGAATACCTGACTAAGGAAAAATTCAGCGAGCTCCAAAAGGAACTTGAATTTCTCAAAACTACTAAGCGTAAAGAAGTGGCCGAAGCTCTCGAATATGCCAAATCTCTTGGCGATCTTTCCGAAAATCAAGAATACCAAGAAGCCCGTGACAGCCAAGCCGTATTGGAAGACCGCATCAAACGCTTGGAGCAAATTTTAAAGTCTGCTTCGATCGTCTCGACCCAAAGCTCGAACGCTGTTTCCGTCGGCTCCGTCATAACAGTAGAAAGAGGGGGAGATAAGTCTTACAAGTCTTACACCATTGTCGGCTCGGAAGAAGCCGATGCGGCGAAGGGCTTTATCTCTATCCGTTCTCCCTTAGGACTTTCCGCTATGGGGAAGTCGAAAGGCGAGACGTTCTCATTTGAAACTCCGAGTGGTACAATGTTGTATAAGATTATCGACATTAAATAACCTTGGATGGCCTCTTTAGACGAAATACGTGCTACGCGGCTGGCAAAACTCCAGCATTTACAAAAGCTCGGGATTAATCCTTACCCTGCGACCTCGAATCGCACCAATAGCTGCCGCGAAGCGGCAGCAAGATTTGAGGAAAGCAAGACAATGACACTTGCCGGCCGCATTTTGTCCTTGCGCCCGCAAGGCAAGATAATTTTCTTCGACTTCAGCGATGGCACCGGCCGCTTCCAAGCGCTTTTAAAGAAAAATGAACCCCTCTCTGACGAGTCTTTTGAACTTTTCGAAAAGGCATTCGATATCGGCGACTTCGTCGAAATCAAAGGCACTCTTTTCTTAACCAAACAGAACGAGAAGACTATCCTGGCAAAAGATGTCCGCATGCTCGCGAAGTCTCTTTTACCTCTGCCAGAGAAATGGCACGGGCTCTCTGATGTCGAGGAAAGATTCCGCAAGCGTTATCTCGATATCCTTTCTAACCCAGAGGTCAAAGAAAGATTTCTCGAGCGCTCAAAAATTATTTCTCTTATTCGTCAGTTTTATTTAAACAACGGTTACATCGAAGTCGACTTGCCGTATCTCCAGCCACTGGCAGGCGGCGCTACTGCGGCGCCTTTTACCACGCACCACAACGCTCTCAACATTGATTTCTACCTGCCGATTGCGCAGGAGCTTTACCTCAAAGAACTTTTAGTCGGCGGATTTGAAAAGGTTTTTGAAATAGGCAAACGCTTTAGAAACGAAGGTATTGATACCTCTCACAATCCGGAATTTACCATGCTGGAGTCGAACGAAGCTTATGCAGATGCCAAAAGCCAAAGAGATTTTACCGAAGAGCTTTTCAAATTCGTGGTCAAAAATCTTTTCGGCAAACTAGAATTCGAGTATCAGGGACAAACAATTAATCTGGAACCTGGTTTCAAAGTGATGAAATATCCAGATGTCACTGACGAGGAATATAAGAAAAAAATCCGTCCGACTCTTATCCAGCCGACTTTTATTGTTGACTATCCGGTTTCGTTCAACCCCTTCGCTAAGCGCAAAGAAGACAACTCGGAGCTCATAGACCGTTTCCAGCTAGTAATCGGCGGTATTGAACTCGTAAACGCTTTCTCCGAGCTTAATAATCCGATTGAACAGAAAGAACGTTATCTTGAGGAAGACAAAAAAGCGGCGAAAGGGGAAAAGGAGATCTCCCCGTCTGACTTGGAGTACTTGGAAGCGATGGAATACGGCATGCCGCCCAACGGAGGCATCGGCATCGGTATCGACCGTCTCGTAATGCTTCTGACAAATGTCAAAAACATCAAAGAAGTCATTCTCTTTCCCACACTAAAGTCTAGACAATAAACTTGGTTCTCCACAATAATGTAAACAGAAATGAGATTTTCAAACTGCTTGTTTTCTCTCTTTTATTTCTTCTTTGAGCTCTATCAAGAAATCGTCGGGACTCTTTGAGCCCAAGTTTCCGCGGTTGCGGCTCTCGACGGAAATATTCTTGTCAGCCGTTTCTTTGTTGCCGATTACTACTAAATAAGGAACTCTTTCGTGCTTGGCGTTTCTTACTTTCTTGCCAAGAGTCTCGTCTGATACGTCGAGCTCGACGCGGATATTGGCCGCCTTTAATTTGTCCATCACTTCAGTTGCATATAGGAAATGCGCTTCGCCGATGGGGAGAATTTTTACTTGTACAGGAGAGAGCCAAGTGGGGAGTTTACCCTCAAAATGTTCAAGGAGAACCGC
The DNA here is from genome assembly GCA_016180955.1 of Candidatus Zambryskiibacteriota bacterium. Taxonomy (GTDB): domain Bacteria; phylum Patescibacteriota; class Minisyncoccia; order Phycocordibacterales; family Zambryskibacteraceae; genus UBA5004. Next base: position 145,616 of record JACPAD010000001.1, on the reverse strand, counting down.
CGAAACACGCTCAATGGAACCAGTAATAGCCGAGTGAATCATAACAATTCTTTCTTTTTCGCCTTTTTCGTTCACGCAGGTGAGATCGAAACGCTCAGGGAGATTCATATCGAGCTGAATGGTGGCAACTTGCCACTCGCGGCCGACGACGTTTGTCGTCATAAAATCTAATTTTGGACCGTAGAGGGTTGCTTCGCCCGGACCTTCGAGGTAATCCGCTTTTCTTTCTTTCGCAATTTCTCTTAAAGCGTTTTCGGCATGGTCCCAAATTTCTTTTGTCCCTAGGTATTTCTCGGGAGTATTCGGGTCGCGGAAGGAGAGTCGGACGCGCAGGGTAAAGCCAAAAGTTTTATAAAAAGTATCAACTATGTCCCAGATCTTTAAGAATTCTTCCTTAATCTGGTTTGTGCGGCAGAATACGTGGGAGTCGTCCTGAGTAATGGAGAGAACACGAGTAAGACCCCCAAGCTCACCGGATTGCTCGTCTCTATAAACCATAGTGGTCTCGGCGTAACGCTGAGGCATTTCTTTGTATGAATGCGGCCGGCGGGCAAAGATTTGAGTATGGTGCGGGCAGTTCATCGGCTTCAACGCATACTCCTTGCCTTCGCGCGAAATAATTTTGAAAAGGTCTTCGGCGAATTTCTCCCAATGGCCGGAGATGTTGTAGAGGTCGCGCTTGGTGATGTGGGGGATAGTGACTCGCTCATAACCGTGCTTGGAGCGAAGCTCCCAAACGAAATTATCGAGTTCTTGGCGGACGATAGTGCCCTTGGGAGTCCACATAGGCAGGCCGGGACCGACAAGATCAGAGAAAATGAAAAGGTCCAAGTCTTGGCCAATGCGCCTGTGGTCGTTCTGTTCAAGTTCTGACATGAGTACTATCCTACAGGGCTACAGCCTTCTTCGCAATAAAACTATTAAAATAGGATAATTACGTAATTACGTAATTATTGACAATTGGTATTTATTAACTTAAATTAATTAAGGGCAGCTCAGTCCTAGAAAGGAAGTTAATATGTCAAAGAGCAAGCGTTTTCGTGTCCGTGACTCAGATTTCGTGAAGCCAATGGGCACCTCACCAGGGTGCGACTGGTGCGTCGAGGTCGCTCGCAAGAAGCGCGGAGTCGCTGTCAGGGATTCTAGGAATTCCCAGGGCGGGACCTTGTTCTTCACGAACAACGAGTGGGCGGTGTTCACCAATGGCGTCAAGAACGGCGAGTTCGACGCAGTCGGTCCGATCGCCAAGCGCCTCAAGAGATAAAGCTTCGTACTACCGCTCGGAGAAGTCCGTCTAGACTCATCTCCGAGCGGTTTTCATTTTATAACCCATCGACCTGCCAAGTCGATGGGTAGAGATGAAACAGGAGATTGCTTAGAGGGCCTTAATCTTTTCGGCAATGAAGGAGGTTTCGCCTTTGCGCTTAGAAACCCTGCCTTTGATGGCGATACAATTATCGGTGCGAACGTATTGCCGGTAGTCAGCGAGAACGCGGGGAAAGACGGCTACTTCTATAGAGCCCGAAAAATCGGCGAGCTTCATAAATACCATCCTTTCATTATTTTTAGTCAACACATCCCGCGCCCCTTCGACACAACCGGCTATGACCGCCTCTGTGCCTTCGCGGAAATTGGATAGCTTTTTAATATTCATTTCTTTGCTCATAAACTTCTCTTTATACTGCTCCAGCGGGTGGCCTGAAACGTAGAGACCCAAGAGTTCCTTTTCCCACGAGAGTTTGTCTCTCAAGGTGGCTTCCGGCGCTTTCTCGAGACGCAGAGCAGGAAGGCTAGATAAATCGAAAAGAGAACTTTGGTTATCGGAAGCGTTAAGTTGCTCTCGATGATAAGAAAGAAGATTGTCTAGATTGGCAAGAAGCTCTCCTCGTTCCCCGAACTCTTCGAGCGCACCTGATTTGATGAGTGATTCAAGCGATTTCTTATTCAGATTTTTATCCTTGATGCGATCGAGGAAATCTGCCAAGCTTTTAAACTTACCCACGCGTTTCCTCTCAGCCGTAATGGAACTAGAAATTCCTTGCCCGAAGTTCTTGATAGTCGTAAGTCCGAAGCGGATTTTGTATTTTCTTGGAAGCTCAACTTCTGAATGCAACTTGGAAGTTGAGCTTCCAAGTGGGATAACGCTGAATTGTGAGAAACTCTCATTAATCGAAGGCGGCAAAACCTCGATACCCATCCTTTTACACTCATTAACCATGATGCCGATGGTATTGACATCGCCGGACTCCGCCGTAAGCACTGCGGACATATAAATTTCGGGGAAGTTTGCCTTGAGGTAAGCGGTAATATAAGCAATATGACCGTAGCTTGCCGCGTGGGCCTTATTGAAGCCGTAGCCTTGGAAGGGGACGAAGAGATCCCAGAGCGCTTCCGCTTTATCTCTGGTCATTTTGCCGTGGGTAATACAGCCTTGGACAAACATCATGTGTTGCTTCTTCATCTCTTCGGGAATCTTTTTACCAACAGCTTTGCGGAATTTATCTACCTCGCCCCACGAGTAACCGGCTACCTCGATGGCGGTTAGAAGAAGATCATCCTGATAAACCAGTACGCCATAAGTGGGCTCGAGGAAGTTTTTCATCTTCGGATGAAGGTAAGTGATTGGCTTCTCGCCATGCTTTCTCGCGATGTACTCGTTGATATTATCCATCGGGCCGGGACGATAGAGGGCAACCATCACGTTGATGTCATATATGGCGGTGGGTTTTAATTCCATAAGCGCCTTGGTCATGCCCGGGCCGTTAAGCTGGAAAGTGCCTTCGGTCTCGCCGCGCGCCAGCATCTCAAATGTTTTCTTATCATCAAGAGGAATGTCTTCTAAACGAAGCTCTTTACCCTCGATCTTTTTCAATCGTTCAAAAGTTTCAGCAATAGTTGCTAGGTTCCTGATACCTAAGAGATCGAATTTGAGAAGTCCTACAGTCATCTCTCCACCAGCATTCGGGTCCAAAGAATACATGTCGTATTGCGTAATAACTTTCTGCTCGCCTTTAGTGTCGTATTGAAGGGCAGTATAGTCAGTGAGCGCTGTCGGTGAGATGACGACGCCCGCGGCATGCACAGAGACATGTCTGGCGTTGCCCTCGATCTTCTGTGCCATATCGAGAATAGTTCTGGTATCAGCATCACTGTCATACATTTCTTTAAGTTCCGGCGACTCCTTGAAAGCGCGCTCAATGGTCATAGGGAATCCTTGTGCGCCGAAAGGAATGAGCTTGGCGATCTGGTCGCCCAACTCATAAGAGAAGCCCATGGCTCTTGTCACGTCGCGCACGGCGCCGCGGGCCATCATGGTGCCGAAAGTGCCGATCTGGGCAACGTGGTTTTCTCCATATTTCTTTCTGGTATATTCGATAAGTTCGTCCCGCCTGTTGTCCGCAATATCCAAATCGATGTCCGGCGGAGAAGGCCGGTCTGGATTTAAGAAACGCTCGAAGGGCAGCTGGTATTCGAGAGGGTTGATATTGGTGATACCGGCAAGGTAAGTAATCATCGAGCCTGCCACCGAGCCTCGCACATTAGTGAGAATGTCGTGCTCGTGCGCGTAGCGGAGGAGGTCGGATACGACCAGTAAATATTTTTGGAAACCCTTATCTTTGATAACCTTGAGCTCATATTCTATTCGCTCCAGAACTTCAGGCGTCTTTTCTAGCCCGCGCTTTTCAATACCATCGAAGACAATGTTGCGCAGAGCTTCATCGGGACTTTGGCCGTCCGGAATCTCAAGCTCCGGGAAAATCCATTTGCCGAGGTCTAACTTAAGGTTGCATCTATCCGCAATCTTTGCCGTATTTTCGAGAGCTTCACGAGAAAAATCTTTCCGGGCTTGTTCCGGAGTTCGGAAGGAAAGGTCTTGCTCCTCATCGAATGCTCCGCCGCGGTTCAAGTGCTCTTGGATGGAGAGGACAGTGTTGAGTGCCGGTCGGTCGGCAGGGTCTAGGTAGTAGACGTCATATATTGCCAACGAGCTCTCCAGATAAAACCGGTCTTTAAAAATTTCTTTATAATTTTTTTCTTCCTTAGCTATAGCTATTAGACCCTCGTTGTATTTTTCAAGCAGTTCGCGGTCGATTCTCGGCTTGTAGTAGAAACCTTCGAGATAAGAGGCGGTAACGAGCTTAAGGAGATTGTGGTAGCCCGTTAGATTTTCTGCCAAGAGCACTAAGCGGCTACGGCTATTGTCGATGCGGGCTTCTTTGTCATGGCGCGTGCGCAGAGCGACATAGAAATCCACACCGATAATAGGCTTAATGCCATGCTCAAGACATTCTTTGTAAAACTCAATGGCGCCGTAGAGATTGCCCGAGTCGGTCAGCGCAAGCGAAGTCATTCCGGAGTCCTTTGCTTTCTTGATTAGTTCAGGAATCTTGGGCAGTGCCTCCAAAAGGGAGTAATGGGAGTGGGTACGTAAGTGAGTAAACATGCTAGAATATTAGCATGCAATTTATAGCTGGAATCGATGAAGCAGGTAGAGGTCCATTGGCTGGTCCGGTAGCGGTGGGAGTCGTCTCGATTCCCGCCGATTTTAATCCCACTTCGCTAAAGCTTCGAGGGACGCGCAAAAATTTTTTCAAAGGCATAAAAGATTCTAAAAAATTAACTGCAGAGGAGCGCGAGCTCTGGTTTGCTCTCGCGACGGAGGCGCGGCGGAAAGGGGAGTTAAACTTCAAGGTCTCTCTAGTTTCAGAGAAAGTCATAGACCGGCATGGCATATCATATGCCTTGCGTCTTGGCATCAAGCGCTGTCTTGCAGAGCTCGGTACTACCGAAGATTCTCAGATTTTTCTCGACGGAGCTCTCAAGGCGCCAGAGAAGTTTAAACACCAGCTGACAGTAATACGTGGGGATGAGAAAATTCCGGTTATTTCACTTGCCTCAATCTGCGCCAAGGTAATACGAGACAGGAAAATGGTCCGACTTTCCAAAAAATTCCCGCAATTTAATTTTGATATTCACAAAGGATATGGAACGTTCATGCATCGCCAGGCTCTTCGAAAATACGGTAGAACTGTGATTCACAGGCAAAGCTTTTTAAGAAATTTGACAGAAGTATAATAAGTATAGTATAATTAAAAATAGAAGGGGGGTTATATGACCGTAAAGCAAGGCGGTTACTTCGCAGCGGTCTGTATAACCCGCTTGACGAAGAAAGGACCTCAATACTTGGTTCAATGGAGCCAGGACCTGACTGGACCAAATACTGGCAGGAAACTTCTCAAGTTTCCTGGCGGCATGGAAGAGCTGGAAGACAATGGAAACCCGGAAAAAACCATGAGGTCTGAAGTCGAAGAAGAAACCGGCTTTCGTATCAATGACGACGCGGAAGTTACTCTTCTGGCAAAAATCGTCCGGGTGATTCACGTTCAATATTTTTATTTGGCGTGGAAGCGGGACTGTTCCGGTCAAAAACGCGCGAAAGTAATCAAGGATGGAAACAGCATCCACTATCCGCCTTTCTGGGCGAGCATGGATTATCTTCGCGAGCATCTGCATCGGACACATCGTCCCGTGCTGGAACATCTTCCGACCTAAGGGCTCGGCCGACACAGCGCGGCGGGCCCTTTCCTTTTGTCAAATTTCCTGATAGGATTATTTTATGGTCGTCCGAATGAGACATACGAGGGCTCGTACGAGAAACAGGCGTTCCCACCACGCCCTGTCGAAGCCCGCGCTCACCAAAGATGATAAGGGCGATATTCATTTGCGACACCGCCTTTCGAAAGTAACGGGTAGCTACCGCGGTCGCAAAGTTCTCGACCTTTCCGCCAAGCTTGAAAAGCGCGCTAAGGCAGTAAAGGAAACGGAAGTCGTACGTTAATTTAGATACATAAAAAGTTCTTTTGTTCTTTATGTCAAACAGACATCTTTCACGTTCAGTAGTGCTACAAACTCTTTTCGAATGGGACTTCGAAAAATTGAAGCCCTCTGAAATTCATCCTATTTTTGAAAGGAATATCAAGGAATTCGCTGCCGGCACGAACGATCGGCCATTCATGGAGCGCCTTTTGAAGCTTGTGCTCGATAAAAAGAGCGACTTGGACAACATCATAGAAAAAGCGGCTCCGGACTGGCCGCTCGATAAGATTGCGCCGGTGGACAGGAACATTTTGCGTATAGGACTCGCGGAACTTTTGTTTGCTGATAGGCGCGAAGTGCCGCCGAAAGTGGCAATCAATGAAGCGATCGAGCTTGCCAAAAGTTTCGGCGGCGAGACTTCCGGCAAATTCGTCAACGGTGTTCTCGGCGCAGTTTATAAAGAGATGGGTGAGCCGGGTAAAAATGATCAATCCAAGCCGAAGAAAAAATACGGCAATGTTCCTCTTAACCAGTTGCCTGTTGAGAGACTCGCTGGGGCAGTCGTCTATGCCAAGCACAAAGGGAATATTTATCTGGCGCTCGTCCATGACATCTTCGGCCACTGGACTCTTTCCAAAGGCAAGATAGGAGATAGTCCGGAGATTGCCAACGAGACTACTGAAGAAGGTCTCATCCGAGAGGTTAAAGAAGAACTGGGAATTCCGATCAAGATTGTGGAGCCGTTGGGCGAAAATTCTTATTCGACTTATCACCCAGAAAAAGGCAAGATTGTAAAGCATGTCTCATACTTTCTCGCCGAAGCGCCCTTTATGGAACTGACTCTCGAACAGAAGGAAGAAAAGGGCGGGCTCGATGACGTGCGCTGGTTTAAGCTTGCCGATATCCTTGACCTTAATTTCTATGATGATATTCTGCCAATCGTGACCAAGGCTCTGACCAAACTTGCCGAAGGCAAGTAATCGATACCAATATGCGAATGTACACGAATAAAACGAATAGGAATTCCATTAGTATAATTCGCATGCATTTGTAGATTAGTATCGCTATATGGATTTTTCTAAATTTGAAGAAACAGCGGGGGTGAAGTTTAAGGACGAACGCTTATTGAAGCAAGCTTTTACGCATCGCTCTTATATCAACGAGAACCGCGACTCCGGACTCGAGCACAATGAGCGGCTGGAATTTCTCGGCGATGCAGTGCTGGAGCTTGTCATTACGGACTACCTTTACGGCCGCATGAGGGAGAGTGCTGAAGGCGAGATGACAGCTTTGCGCTCGGCTCTGGTCAATGCCGATACTTGCGCACGCGTAGCCACTGCTCTGGGAGCCAATGAATTTCTCCTGCTTTCGAAAGGGGAGGCCAAAGATACCGGCCGGGCGCGCCAATACATCTTGGCTAATACTCTGGAAGCAGTCATCGGCGCAATATATCTAGACCAGAATTATGAAGTGGCGAAAAATTTTATATTGATGCACGTGGCGCCATTGATGGAAGAAATTATTAGGGAAGGCACTTGGATTGATGCTAAATCGTTTTTCCAGGAGAAAGCGCAGGAGCTTAAGGGCTTCACTCCTGTTTACAAAACCATCCGCGAATCTGGTCCCGACCACGACAAGCACTTCATCGTCAGTGTCTCTGTAGGTAACGAAGTCTATGGTGAAGGGGAAGGCAAGTCCAAGCAAGACGCCGAACAAAAAGCCGCTCGTGATGCACTTGAGAAGAATGGGTGGAAATAATAAATTTAATATTGTAAGATTTCTCTAGAGGTGCACATGGCAGAAATCGACGATTACAAAGCTTTCGGCGATTTTTTGTCGGAAGCAAAAGCGAAAGTGGGAAAAAACTTCACTCAGCTAGAAAGCGAAATAGGTATGAAATGCTTGGGCGCATGGCATACCTATAACGGGTTTCCGGCGCGAAAGAGGCTACCCGTGATTGCTCTTGCGTACGGCGTTGATCTTGACGAGCTCACTCTCGCTTATGAAAAGGGCAAAGTTGGGCGCCAAGCAGAAATGGAATGTCGGCGCGAGCCCGTCTCTCGTTGTCGCACTACCAAGTTCATTAAGGCGGCTAACTACGACCTGCCTGCTTCTGGGCGTGTATCGGGTAGGACTCACTCGTTTCGCAACAGCGGCGGTCGGTAGTTCCATGGCGGACCTTCGTGGTCCGCCTCTCGTTTTTTAAAAATTACTTAATACATTATAAGAAAGCTATAGCATCGTTATAATGTATATATAGACATACGTTAAAATAATACGGCCGCGTAAAATTAACATATACGATTTAATCTGCCTATAGGACAATTAAATCGTATAAATCTTATTAAGTTGAGCCGTTGTGGTAAAATATCTTTTGCATGTATCTAAAATCGATAGAGTTATCGGGATTTAAATCTTTTGCCAAGAAGAACTCTTTTGAATTTAATACCCCGATTTCGGCTATTGTGGGGCCCAATGGGTCTGGTAAGAGTAATGTCGCGGAGGCGTTCAGATTTGTATTGGGGGAGCAGAGTATCAAGAGCATGCGCGGCAAGCGCGGCGAGGATCTCATCTGGAATGGTTCGACAGACTCACCACGAGCGGGTATGGCGGGAGTGAAGGTTACTTTTGATAACGAACACAAGATCTTCGATATCGATTTCCCTGAAGTGACTATCGAACGCGTAGTGCACCGCGACGGAGTCAATGATTATTTTGTCAACGGTTCATCCGTGCGGTTGAAGGATATCATTGAACTTCTGGCCAAAGCTCACATCGGAACTTCCGGCCACCACATCATTTCCCAAGGCGAGGCGGACAAAATTATTTCCGCCAAGGCTGTAGATCGTAAAAGTATGGTCGAAGATGCCTTAGGCCTAAAGCTCTATCAATACAAGCGGCTGGAGAGCGAAAGGAAGCTTGAGAAAACCTTCGAAAATATCGCCCAAGTGGAAGCGCTCAAAAAGGAAGTTGCCCCGCATTTAAGATTCTTACAAAAGCAGGTTGAGAAGCTTGAAAAAACTGAGAGTCTGCGTGAAGAACTCGTCAGTCTTGCCAAGGAATACTTTCAACACAAAATACCAACTTCACCTGAACTCGCCAAACTTGATGGCATTATCATAACCGAGGAGAAGATGTTAGAGAGGGAAAGGAAGCAGTTACAATCGAATGAACACAAAACCGTGCGACTTAAAGAAGTTGAGAATTTGTATCAGGAAGTGAGTTTGTTAGGAGAAGTAGGAGCAATTATAAAAAGAATCGGAGAATTCATTCACGAGAGAAAGCACGATAGCAATCTAGAAAATTTGGCCGAAGCCAAAGCGAGGATAGAAAAGTTAAAAAAGCAGCGCCAAGAACTCGAAGAGGCAGAGTTTAAAAAAGAATTGCAAGATTTGGAGCGCTTAGTTGGGAAAATTTCATGGACACCGGGAGTTTATAAAGAAGACCAAGCTAAACAGGAAGAAAGAAGAAAAATGCTCGAAAGGTTAAAGATTCGCTTCGAAGATTCTAACACAATGGGATCGGATGAGATGATGAAGGAGTATCGCGAGACTTCCGAGCGGGACGAATTTCTCACCAAGGAGCTCCTCGATCTGGAGAAGTCTGCCGATACGCTTAAGGGTCTCATCAGGGATCTCGAGGAGAGGCTTAGAACGGAGTTTAAAGCAGGGCTCGACAATATCAACAAAGAATTCCAGAAGCTTTTTGCCCAAATGTTTGGCGGAGGTGTTGCAGAACTTGTTTTAACACAAGAAGCAAAGGAAGATGAAGACTTGTCCTCCGACCTGTCCGCCACTGCTTTAGCATTGGCGGAAACTTTAGCGAAGGAGGAAGGCTTAGAGATTAGAGTAAATTTACCGAGGAAGAAGGTTAAGGGCCTGATGATGCTCTCCGGCGGGGAGAGAGCGCTTACTTCCATTGCGCTTATCTTTGCCATATCGGCTGTTAATCCACCGCCGTTCATTATCCTTGATGAAACCGATGCCGCTCTCGATGAAGCCAATTCAAAAAAATATGGGGATTTAGTCGAGACACTTTCTAAATATTCCCAGCTTATTTTAATAACCCACAACCGCGAAACTATGTTGCGCGCCGGTGTCATCTACGGCGTCACTATGGGCTCGAGTGGTATCTCCAAAGTTCTTTCTATTTCCTTTGATGAAGCTGTCGAAGTTGCTAAGTAGAATCAGAAAAGAAAAAGGCCAGTCCACCCAAGGTGTCAACCTGGCAGGTTGACACCTGTGGGTGGAATTTACACAAACACGAAGTCCAGCATTTTCCTTTCCAGGTCGGCGGCGATGAGTTTAACGCGGAGGTGGTCGCCGAGAGAATATTTCTTGCCGGTATTTTTGCCGACAATGGCGTATAACTTCTCGTTCAATTCGTAGAAATCATCTTTCATATCGCGGAGCTTGACCATGCCTTCGGCCTTAGTATTGACTTCTTCGACATAAATACCCCATTCTGAAATACCGGAGATGATAGCGTCAAACATTTCACCCACGCGCTCCTGCATATATTCGACTTGCTTGTACTTTATGGAAGCGCGTTCGGCCTCTGCCGCTTCCATCTCGCGCTCGCTTGAGTCGTCGCAAAGCTTCTGATACTTCACGACCTCATCTTGCTCGATCTGGCCTTTGTTTAGGAATCGGTAGAGCAAGCGATGCACCATGAGGTCAGGGTAGCGGCGAATGGGAGAAGTGAAGTGGGTGTAGTATTCGAAAGCCAACCCGAAGTGGCCGATGTTTGAAGTGGAGTATATTGCTTTCGACATGGCTCGCACTGCGGCAGTTTTGACAAGCATTTCCGCAGAAGTACCTTCGACCGAGCGGAGCATCTGAGCGATATCTCTAGCCGTTGTTTCCCCCTCTTTATTATTGAGCTCGAAGCCAAGCGCTTTGACAAAGGTGGCGAGATTGAGGATTTTTTCTCTGTCCGGAGTGTCATGGATGCGGTAGACGAAGGCCCCTCGACTTAGCTCGGGGTTAACGGCACTCATGTAAGTGGCTACTTCGCGGTTGGCTAAAAGCATGAAATCTTCTATGAGTTTGTGAGTATCCTTGCGCTCCTTGCGGTACACTCGAATCGGTTTGCCGAGCTCGTCGAGCACAAACTTCACCTCCTCGGTCTCGAAGTCGATGGCGCCTTTTCTAAACTTCTCTTCGCGTAGTTTATAAGCCAGTCCGTTTAAGATATTTAGTTCTTCATAAAAAATTCCAGATTTTTGGTCCAAAATCTCCTGCGCCTCTTCGTAAGTGAAGCGCTTGTCGGACTCAATAAGAGTCTTGCCGAACCAGCGCTCCTTGACCTGCGCCTCCTTGTTCATCACAAAGACGGCGGAAAAGGCGTATTTCGGCTCGTTCGGGTTAAGAGAGCAGAGGTCATTTGATAGAATCTCCGGCAGCATTGGAATAGTGCGGTCCACGAGATAGATGGAGGTGCCGCGCTTACGAGCTTCTTTATCGAGCTCGGTCTTCGGCACTACGAAGTGTGAGACGTCAGCGATGTGGATACCGACTTCATAATCTCCGTTAGGCAGCACTTTGAAGGAAATGGCATCGTCGAAGTCCTTGGCGTCTGCGGGGTCGATGGTAAAAGTTGTCACTTCCCGGAAATCTTTGCGGTCTTTCAATTTGTCTTCCTTCTCATACTTCTTTTTCCAAGCCTGCGCTTCATTCTCAACTTCCGCGGGGAAGTCCACTTCGAAGCCAGACTCGAACACAATGCCGAGCATCTCAGCGTTGTGTTCCCCGGCTACTCCGATGACTCGCATTACTTCTCCTTTCGGACTTTTCGACGAGTCGGGCCATTCGGTAATTTTTACCTGCGCCTTTTCTCCCCCGGAGGCGCCTTGAGCGGAGTCGAATGGGACATAGATATCCCGATACATCCTCTTGTCATCCGGCACAAGAAAGAATCCGCCAGCCGGCGAATCAGCTTTCTCTAGAGTGCCGACGAATTCTGTCTTGTAGCGCTCGATAATCTCGACTACCTTAGCCTGCTTCCTGCCAAATAATTCTTTCTTTAAATCTTCTATACGCACGGTGTCGCGGTTTAGCGCGGCATTGATATTCTCTGGCTGGATTTCGAAATCTTCATTAGGTAATAGGCCCGCCAACGCCCTAGCTTCGGCGGGTAAAGAAAAGTAGCCGACACCTTTGCCTGTGACGCGTACCGTGCCTATAAACGGATCTTTGTAATCTTGCTTCATAAATTCCAAGTGGGCGGGAGAGGACTTGAACCTCCACGGGTTACCCCGCTTGCTCCTAAAGCAAGTGCGTCTGCCATTTCGCCACCCGCCCAGTGCGCCCACGAGGTCTCGAACCTCGGACCTTATCCTTAAGAGGGATCTGCTCTACCAACTGAGCTATGGGCGCAAACAACAATCAGTATTTCAAAAAAGCACCGATTAATCAATTATGATAAAGTAAATTTATCGGCGTAGTGGCGAAGTGGTAACGCGGCGGTCTGCAAAACCGTTATGCAGGGGTTCAATTCCCCTCTACGCCTCCACCTTAGTGATACTATCACTAAGTGGCGAGTTTGGGTCAGTGGCGGAATAGGTATACGCGCAACACTTAAAATGTTGTCCGCTCTGCGGATGAGGGTCCGACTCCCTCCTGACCCACAGTTTTTGCGGGTATGGTTTAGTGGTAGGACGCGACCTTCCCAAGGTTGAAGCGAGAGTTCGATTCTCTCTACCCGCATAAAGTTTTAACGGCCGAGCTCGTCGAGCCGTTGGCGGTTTCTTTCCCCATAATCTATTTTGAAGTCGATATGCGGTACCAAGCCGAGGCGGGATTCGTCTCTGACGTATCTTTTAAATTCCGGAATTTTTCTTTCTAAAAATTTAAGCGCCGTATCCTCCTCTGATTCAGGCAGAGTAGTGAAAAATATCTTTGACTCTTTGCCGGTTTGGCTAAGTTCGACGCGAGTGATGGTGATGAGGGAGGCCATACTCGAAACATTTCTGACAAATTTGGCAGCCAGCCTGTGTATTATCTCTGCCGTTCGTTCACGCTTGAGTTCTTTCATAATTTTTAATTTTCAATTTAAAATTTTCAATAAATTTCCAATGAAAATTCTAAATTTTAAATTCTAAATCTCACTTTGTAACCAAAGTAAAAGCTTCAAGAATATCTCCCGGAACAATTTCTATTTTTGACTCTACCATAGCACCGAATTCCGACCATTCACCGACAGAGTCTGTTGCCACTTTGGCTTGTTGGAGTTCCTTAATTTTTCCGCTGGCAATTTCAGTCTCGCGACGCACTATCTTTAAATTAGCGCCGCGCGAGAGTGTTCCGGAGAGCACTCTCGCGCCTATAACTTGTTTACCCTTCGCAGAGCTGAAGAGTTTAAGCACTCGGGCACTGCCTGTCACTTCCTCCACCTCAATTTTCGGCTCGCGTTCGGCGAGAAGCACCGCAACTCTGTCAGTGAGTTCGTAAATAATATCAAAAAGTTCTATCGGGACACTGGAGCGTTCGGCAAGCGCTTTTGCCTGATTATCCACTTTAGTATTGAATCCCAAGATTATCGCATTCGTTGAAGACAGGGCAGACTTCACATCGTTTTCATTAATAGCGCCGACGTTTGAGAGAACAATCTTCGGCACAATTCTTTCGCGGGAAACTTTCCTGATCTCATTTTCAATCGCCTCAAGTGAACCGGCTGTGTCGGCTTTCAGAATTATCGGCAGTATTGCCGCACCTTCCGCGATTTCTCTTATTTCTGAATCTTTAATCTTAAATCCTAAATCATGTGTCTTTGCGTACGCAAAGGCGCCCTCTTTCTTCAAAAATGTTTTGAATTCGGATCCGATGCGAGGAAGCTTATCCCAGCCGACAATTTGCACTGGAGACGAGAAGGAAAGCTCTTCAACCGTATTGCCTCCTGCATCCAAGAGATAGCGAAGCGGTGCTATCGCTTCGCTGGAGGCGGCAAAGCATCCCTTGCGCACAGTACCGTTTTTTATAATACCAACTGCCGTGATTCCTCGCTTAGGGTCGAGCCTACTTTCGATGATTATTCCGGAGCCAAGTTCTTCAGGGTCTGCTTTCAATTCTAAAAGTCCAGCCGTTAAAGTTAGCATTTCCAACAGTTCGTCCACACCTTGGCCGGTTTTGGCAGAAAGAGGGACGACAGAGATATCGCCGCCATAACCCTCCACGAAAATTCCGTTTTCTGCTAAATTTTGCTTCGCTCTTTCTATATCGGCTGAAGGTTTGTCAATTTTTGTAATGGCGACGATGTAAGGTAGAGAGCTTTCTTTTATGTATTTATAAACTTCAAGCGTTTGCGGTTTTACTCCGTCCTCAGCCGAGACAACAAGGATAGCGATGTCTGCGACGTTTGCTCCGCGAGTACGGACCGAACTGAAGGCCTCGTGTCCCGGCGTGTCGAGGAAAGTGATTCTGCTCTCTAGGCCGTCTTTGAGCTTATGCATTACTTCGTAAGCGCTGATGTGCTGAGTGATGCCGCCGATCTCTTTCTCCGTCACATTGGTTTTCCGGATGTAATCAAGGAGCGTCGACTTACCATGGTCGATATGTCCGAAGATACCTACTACTGGGGGGCGAGTTTCCATTGCTCTGCTAGACTATCACAAATATATTGCAAAAACACTTCTGACATATAGAATGTCGGCATGGATTGGTTTAAGAATTTATTTAAGAAAAAGAGGATTTATCTCGACTACGCGTCGGCGACGCCGGTCTTGCCGGAAGTGAAACGTGAGATGGAGAAATACTGGACGAAAAATTTTTATAATCCCAATGCTATCTATGAAGAAGGAGTAAGAGTAAAAAAAGAAGTTGAAAAATATCGCACCAAGATTGCCGGACTCCTGGGAGTTGCAAAAGATTCTGTAATTTTTACTTCCGGAGGCACAGAAGCAAATATTCTGGCTGTAAGAGGCGTTGTGTCCGGCAAGATTATTATTGAGCCGGAATGCCATCCGTCTGTTTTTGATGCCGCAAAAGGAATAAGTGGTTCGAAGACCACTCTTATCTCAAGTGTCGCTACTGATAACAAACTGGGCCGCAAAATTCGCGAGGAGAGGAAAAAAAATAATTCCGCATATCCACTTCTTCATATTGATGCCTCGCAAACAGCTTCTTACTTCAATATCAGTCTCGAAGCTCTGGCCTGCGACATTCTTACGCTCGACGCAGCCAAACTCTACGGACCGAAAGGTATCGGGGCTTTGGTTATAAGAAGAGGCGTTTATTTGAATTTACCCCCGCTTGGCACGCCGCCAGTCCCTCTTATTGCCGGATTTGCCAAAGCTTTAGAGATTGCCGTGCGCGACAGGGAAGCGGAAGCAATTCGTCTGTCTTCTTTGAGCCGGGACTTTTTAGAGTCTATTTCTCAGCTCGTGCCGCACGCTCAAGCGGTGCAAATATCTCCAAATATAGTTAATGTCTTCATACCTGGCATTCTTCCGGAATACCTAGTACTGGCACTCGATCATAAGGGGGTGTCGGTCTCTGCCGGGCCTGCTTGCGAGTCCAACAAATCCGAGCCGGCCGATACGCCGGTACGCTTCTCTTTCGGCCGTCCCACGATAAAAAAAGATATAGATATAGCCATAAAAATATTTTGTGAGACGGTGCAAAGTATGATAAAATAGTCCCCATGCAACCATTTAATCACTTCACCACTAAAGCAAAAGAAGTTATCCGCAAGGCCCATGAGCTGGCTATTGAGCGTGGCCAGAATCATGTCAGTCCCGTTCATCTCTTGGCAGCGCTTCTTCTTCAAGAAGAGTCGATGGCTATCTCTATTCTCGATAAGATGGATGTCGATACTATTCTTCTTACCGACTCCGTGCTCGATTCAATCGAGCAGCCGGAAGCTAGTCAAACAATCTCTCCTTCTTATCAGATTTACCTTACGCCGGAGCTCGCTCACGCCATAGAAACTTCAAGTAAAGTAGCACAATCGCTCGGCGATGAATTCGTCTCCACCGAACATCTCTTCATTGCTATCCTTGATGTGCCTGGCGAAGCCCGCGAGCTTCTGTTCAAATTCAAGATTGATCGCCAGACAGTGGTTAAGGTGCTCGAAGAGCTTAAGAAAACCACTACCGAAGGGCCAAAAGAATCCAAGAAATTTAAATCGCTGACGAAATACACTCGCTCGCTCACAACGCTTGCCAAGAACAACAAACTCGATCCGGTCATCGGCCGCGACGACGAGATTTCCCGCATCATCCAAATTCTTTCTCGCCGCACAAAAAACAATCCTATTCTTATCGGTGAAGCTGGTGTCGGCAAAACAGCAATCGCCGAAGGACTGGCTCTACGTATCGCTTCAGGCAATGTTCCCGAGTCGCTCAAGGAGAAGGAGCTGGTCTCGCTTGACCTCGGCTTACTCATCGCGGGAACGAAGTATCGCGGCGAGTTCGAGGAACGGCTCAAAAACATCATCAAAGATATTGAGAAATCAGAAGGTAAGATCATTCTCTTCATTGACGAGATTCATACTATAGTCGGCGCCGGCGCGGCCGAAGGTTCGATGGACGCCTCCAACATGCTGAAGCCGCCGCTTGCCAGAGGCGAGCTGCGCGCCATCGGGGCCACCACCTTGCGCGAGTACCAGAAGCATATCGAGAAAGATCCAGCGCTTACCCGACGTTTCCAGCCGGTCTACGTACAGGAGCCTTCTATCGAGGACGCCATGACCATTCTGCGCGGCCTCAAAGAACGCTATGAGCTCTACCATGGCGTGCGCATCACCGACGATGCCATTCAGGCCGCAGTCACTCTCTCTTCGCGTTATATTACTGACCGGTTTCTGCCAGACAAAGCGGTAGACCTTATAGATGAAGCTTCTTCTTATCTCAAAATTTCTCTGGAAAACATGCCGCCGATTCTTCAGGACGCTCATTCCAAGACCATGAAGCTTGAGATAGAAAAGGAAGCGCTTAAAAAAGAAGAAGGGTCGCCGAAGGTCAAGGCGCGTCTAAAAGTAATTGACAAAGAGATTGCCGACCTGCGCGAGAAGACGGCCGAGATTGAACTGAAGTGGAAGAATGAGAAGGAAACCGTTGGCGAAATCAAAGAAATTAAGAAAAGTCTTGAGGCCACCCGCTTAGAGGCCGAAGCGGCCGAAGCCCGCGCAGACCTCTCGCGCGCGGCCGAACTGCGCTACGGCAAGATGCCGGAACTTCTCCGCGAACTTGATTTAAAGTCCAAGCGACTTAAAAAACTCCAGAGCTCACGCCGCATTCTTAAGGAAGAGATTACAGCGCAGGATATTGCCAACGTGGTTTCCCGTTGGACCGGCATTCCCGTCTCAAGGATGCTTGAAGAAGAAGCCGAGAAGCTCTCGCGCATGGAAGAGTTTCTGAAGAAACGTATTGTCGGTCAGGATGAAGCGGTGAGGAAAATTTCTGATACCGTTAAACGAAGCCGCGCTGGCATTTCCGACCCGAACCGTCCAATCGGCTCCTTTATATTCCTAGGACCTACCGGAGTAGGCAAGACCGAGCTTACTAAAGCACTGGCCGAGTTCATGTTCGACGACGAGAAAGCGCTTATTCGTGTCGATATGTCGGAGATGATGGAGAGGCACTCGGTATCGAAACTGATCGGCTCGCCGCCTGGCTACGTCGGTTTCGAAGAAGGCTCGCCTTTCGCGGAGTCTGTGCGCCATCGACCTTATTCCGTCGTCCTCTTCGACGAGATTGAGAAGGCACATCCGGAAGTCTTCAACGTCCTTTTGCAGATACTCGACAACGGCAGACTTACGGATGCGAAGGGGAGAGTGGTCAACTTCAAAAGCACGGTTATTATTATGACTTCGAATATTGGTGCGCAATACATCGACAAGATGCAGTCGATTGGCTTCAACAAGGGTGAAAAAGAGAGCTATGGAGAAGTGAAAGAGAAAGTACTTGGAACCTTGAAGGACCACTTCCGTCCCGAGTTCCTGAACCGCCTCGATGACATTATTGTCTTCGACGTGCTCTCTAAAGAGGCAATCAAAGAGATTGTTAAAATCCAGATTAACATCGTTAAGGAGCGCATGAAGGAGAAAGAAATCGAGCTCTCCGTCACCGAAGAAGTATTAGAGCTTCTCTCCAAAGAAGGCTACAACCCGCAGTACGGCGCAAGGCCGTTGAAGCGTTTGATACAGGAAAAGATTTTGAATCCCGTCGCCTCGATGATGATTTCAAACAAAGTGCTCTCTGGCGGTACCATCGCAGTTGATGTTGATAGTGGACAATTTACTTTCGATGTCAGGAAGTCAAAACACTCCGGCCGTATCAGCACTCTCACGACGAGAAAAGTTGAAGCTTTGAAGTAGTTTATAACAAGACACAGGAATTTTGTGCGCCGGGAGGGACTCGGACCCCCGTAGGCCAAAGGCCGCCGCGTTTACAGCGCGGTGTAATTGCCGCTATACGACCGGCGCAACCGCGATATTTTAATACAAAATTACAACACTTGCAAAAACTTGCCCCAGCTTCGCGTTAGCGAAGCTGGGGCGGGAAAAGTCGAACCTAGAGTTGTATTGCGAAGCGTTCTAAGTTCGACTGCAAAGTACGGAATTGCTCATACCAAGAGGCGAGCACTTCGGAGATATCTCTCTTGGCGACGAACTGGAACGAGCTCGGGTTTGGATTGAAGATCCCGATACCGGCGCGCGAGAGCCTGTGCAGAGTCTCGTTGTCGCCGGCAAACTCATCGAAGAGCTTCGAGGTAGAAATAAGCTTGCCGAAGCCGAGCTCGCTCCACTCTTTGCTCACTAGCTTCGAGTGGCTGGTCTCGCGGATTATCCAGTGGCACTTTGGATAAGCCGCAGTGATGGCCCAACACATGTGTGTGTTGAAGCTCTGCGGGAAGGTTTCTCCGTCGCAGGTACGGATGACAAGCGGACAAGTGACACGCTCTTGCTCGTAGTCCATGGCCGGTGTCGGCCAGACGAAAATCTCCGGCCTCGTCATGAGGTGTGAGAATTTCGGCTGTGAACGGGGACGGAACTTGCGTACCAGTCTCTGTTCGGGGTCCGAGAGTGTTATCGAGCCGTCTTGGTATCTCTCGATCAGAAATCCTTCTTGTCGCAGAACTCTGACGAGCTTCGAGTAGATGGGGAAAGTTCCCAGTGGCGCAGGCAGTGATGTGCCGCCTTGGCCGCGTTCGATCTTACACTTTTCCATGAAGGACCTAATCAGGTCGTTTACTGTGCGTATGGTCAAGGCCACACTCCTTTCCGCCACCAATTTTACCTGTTTTATAGCAGGTTGCAAAACTCTGGATTTAAGGTAGTCTAACTGGGATGTCACAGATTCATCTCATCAAGCTCGTCTCGGTAGGAGACGATATGGGGGCAGGCCGTGGCCACACTTATTATTCGCGTAAGAATAAAAAGTCCGTTGAGAGAAAACTCGAATTTAAAAAGTACAACCCTCTGATTCGCAAACACACGATTTACAAAGAGAAAAAGGCGTAAAAGCGGGCTGTGTCACGCCGAAGCTATGGCGAAGCTCGACTACGCTCTGGCGAGCTTCGGCGAGCGAAGGCGGGCGATGAGGGAATCGAACCCCCGACATCGGTTTTGGAGACCGAAGTTATGCCACTTAACTAATCGCCCAAACAGGGCCATCCTACCACAGTTTATTAGCTCTTTCGATATCAGCAAATGAGTTTATCGGAACCCATTTCTCAGTCACAATTGCTTTGATGGGGAAGTCGTCTTTCTGGGCGAGTATTGTCTGCGGCAGGCCGTATTCACCGCCATAGACTACGACACCCGGCTGCTTGAAAATTTCTGAATCTAGTACATACACTCCCGTTGCTATAAGTGTCCCGAATATTTTTTCTTTTTCTGTCTGTGGCCGAAATTTTTCCACGAAACTAACGCTGTTTACTACTACAGAATAGTAATTTGGCATTACTGCTCTCTGTACTCCTAAAGCTCTGCCATTGTTTAGAAATTGGCTGAGCTCGTTTTTACTGTGCAGGTCATCACCGTTGAGAACCAGAAAAAATTCATCGTCATTTACAAATTCTCTCGCAGAAAGTAACGCGCCGAAAGTGCCCTTTTTATCACCCTGATTAACGTAAATAATTTTCCTGTTGTTAAAGTTGTTGCCGAGATGTGCTTTTACTCTCTCTTTCAGGTGCTCGACGACGAGAACAACCTCATCGATTTCCTCCGGCAAAGATTCAAAAATTCTTTCAACTATCGGCTTGCCGCTTATTTCTATAAGCGTTTTCGGGGTTTCTTGGGTCAGAGGATGTAATCTGCTTCCAACTCCAGCTGCGAGAATTATTGCTTTCACCTGATAATTTTAATTTGTTATGGAAATTCTGGCAATAAAAAGAGTAGGGGAAGGCTATTGCCTTCCCCTAGACGGTAAGAACAATGTCGGAATAGTTTCCGATAAGGTGTCGCGGAAATTCTACCCGATCGCTAAGGCGGCCTTCGTACGGGATCTTGTCGATTCCGAGCTGGCACCGTTTCCAGCGCAAAATCATTCGCAGATAGGCAGTTCTGAACCCGTCCTCTCCTATCTCTATGACTTCCTCGAAGCTCATGTACTCGGCCTTCTCTGCTTCGGTACTGTCGGGCGAAACATGGATCCCGCTTTTGACGTGGCGCGTTTCGTACAAGAAGACGACGCCTTTTGGTCGTTGAACAAAGGCACCGATGAGGAGAAAGTCGGCCTCGTCTGTGACGACTCCGGTCTCTTCCTCGGTTTCAGACTGTGCCGCGTGCCGCGGTGATTCGCCGCGCTCTACCTCGCCTCCGGGGAGTAGCCATTTCTGCTTGCGGGTTTTTTCTTTCACGACGAGAATCTTCTCGTGCTCGTCGAGCACAATAAGGTTCGCGCCGTTCTTGAGGTCTTTTTCTTCACTGTTCACCGAGCCCTCCGTTTCTCTTCACACCCTAACATATTTCTCTATTTTCTTGTATTCTTCCGGCTTAAATCCTTCGATTGCGCTCAAGGTAAACCATTTAATTTGCTTATTTCTCTTAAACCAGGTCATCTGCCGCTTGGCGTACTTAATGCTATTTTTGATGACACTTTCTTCAGTCGGATTCCAATATTCAAAGCCGAGTTCTTTCAATCTTTTATTTGAGACCCCTGATTTCTTCAGCTTTATGATTTCTTTCAGAAGTCCTTGTTTAAACATTTTTTTGACTCTCTTTTCTATCCGATTTTTTAAATTATCCGGTTTAAGTCCGATAAAAATGAAGCTGTATATAGACTTGGAGGTTGAGCTTCCAAGTTGGGGGATTTTTCCTATAGCTTTTACAATTTCGAGGGCTCGTATTAGACGCACTTTGTTGTTGAAGTCTATAGTTTTTGCTCGCCGCGGATCTTTTTTCTGAAGCATTTTAAAGAGTGCTTTGTTGGACTTTTTACTTAACTTTGTCCGTAACTTTTTATTCGGAGGCACATCTGGTAGAAAAATATTTCCAGCCAGGGCATCTATATAAAATCCCGTACCACCCACGACAATCGGCAAGTGACCGCTATGATATATCATAGCAATTGCCTCATTGGCCTTTTTCACAAAATCACTGGCAGAAAATTGCTTTTTCGGATTCGCTACATCCAGGAGATAGTGGGGAACACCTTGCATTTCTTTCTTGGTAATTTTGCCCGTGCCTATGTTTAGCCCTCTGTAAACTTGCCGCGAATCGGCGGAAATCACCTCACCTTTGAATTTCTTCGCGAGTCGCACTGCCAAATCGCTTTTTCCGGATGCTGTAGGGCCGAGAATAACAAGTACTTTATTTGCCATGTATGTGCCGGGAGAGAGAATCGAACTCTCATGGATTACTCCGCACGATTTTGAGTCGTGTGCGTCTACCAATTCCGCCATCCCGGCATCTTACGCGATAGAATAACACAAAAATATCCGATATAATATTCTCATGAGTCAGTTCTACAATGACGCTATTTTCTGGATTGAGGTTGACAAAATCAAGCCCAATCCCTACCAGCCGCGCCGCGACTTCGACGAAGCACAGCTGAAAAGTCTCGCGGATTCTATCCGTCAGTACGGCGTACTTCAGGCGCTTGTGGTGACGAGGAAAGAGGTAGAGAAGGATGGCGGGGGACTCGGGGTAGAATACGAGCTCGTTGCTGGCGAGCGGCGCCTTCGCGCCGCTCGCCTAGCGGGCCTCGCCCAAGTGCCAGCACTCATTCGCACCGGCGAGGAAACCGACCTGATGAAGCTCGAACTCGCCATCATCGAGAACATTCAGCGCGAGGACTTAAGCCCTGTCGACCGCGCCCGCGCCTTTGAACGCTTGGTTAGAGAATTTAATTTCAAACACCACGAGATAGGCAAGAAAGTGGGTAAGAGTCGCGAGTATGTCTCCAACTCTTTGCGCATCTTAACTCTGCCCGATTATATCATTAGTGCTCTTTCGGAAAATAAAATTAGTGAGGGTCACACGCGCCCCTTAATGATGCTTATCGACAGGCCGCAGGAACAGGAAACTCTTTTCAAAGAAATAATTTTCAAAAAGCTCAATGTCCGGGAAGCGGAAGGGATTGCCAGAAACATTGCCGTCGAACGAGCGCGTAAACTGATCGACCAGGAATTAATTGAACTTGAGGGGCAACTTAAAGAAAAGCTGGGAACGAGGGTGCGTATTGAGAAAAAAGAAGACGGCGGTACGGTCAAAATTGATTTCTTTAACAAAGATGACTTGCGCGCTCTCTTAAAAAGAATTGATGTTGAAAAC
This sequence comes from Candidatus Zambryskiibacteriota bacterium, assembly GCA_016180955.1. GTDB lineage: Bacteria > Patescibacteriota > Minisyncoccia > Phycocordibacterales > Zambryskibacteraceae > UBA5004. The sequence continues at coordinate 123,083 of JACPAD010000001.1, read as the reverse complement.
GTGGACGCTCGGCTTCCACAAATAGAAGAAGACCCCGTAAAGTCGCAAGGCGACCACGGGGCAGGGAAAATTTTAGCTGGGTGGGTTGTGGTTAGGACACGATTTGTCACTGCAACGTTCTGGTATTGTTTTAGTACCTTCCATCATAAGTGAGCCGCAGATTTTGCAAATCTCACCAGTTGGTTTGGCTTTGATCGCGTATTTACAATCAGGATAATTAGAACAACTATAAAATACTCCGAAGCGGCCACGACGCTCGGACATATATCCAGATTTGCAAACTGGACACTGTATACCAGTCGAACCTGCCCCGTTGGCTTGTCCTTCGGGGTCTTTTTTTACAAATTTGCATTTCGGGAAACGCGAGCAGGCGGTAAACATGCCAAACTTACCTTCACGCGTCACTAGATTACCTTTGCCGCAGCGCGGGCAGAGCTCGCCCGTATCTTTCGGCCCGGCCAGTTCCTTGCCTTCAAGTGTTCGTGCACCTGTGCACTCCGGAAATTTTTCGCAAGAGTAGAATTTGCCGCCACGGCCCAATTTGATAATCATTCCTGATCCGCAAATAGGGCATTTGATATCGACTGGAGCAGAACCTAAATTTGTAATCTTCTCGATATTTTCTTTACTCTCTACTTCTTTTTGGAATGGAGTGTAGAAGTCAGAAAGAGTTTTGAGATAAGTGCGCTCTCCGTTGGCAATTTCGTCCAGCTCATCTTCCATCTCCGCGGTAAACGAGTCGCTGATGTAAGTGGAGAAATTTTCTTCAAGAAAAGTCGAGACCACTTCGCCGGTGTCGGTAGGATGGAGGGCCTTAGAAATTTTCTCCACATAACCGCGGTCTTCCAGCGTTTTGATAATGGAAGCGTAAGTGGAAGGTCTGCCAATGCCGCGTTTCTCGAGCTCTTTGACGAGACCGGCTTCAGAATACCGTAGAGGCGGTTCGGTTTGTTTTTCAGTCGAATCAATTTTGATTAATTTCAGCGGATCGTCAATATTAAACTTCGGCAAGATGACATCTTCGCTCGCAGAAGCCGGATCGGCTTTGAGCCAGCCGTCAAAGATGATTCTTGACCCATTCAACCAAAAGTCAGGCATGTTCAAAGCCGAGCTTTGAACAATGTTGGCTATCACTTTGGTACGCATTATTTCTGCCGATTTCATCTGGCTTGCGACCGTGCGTTGCCAGATGAGCTGATAGAGTTTTTTTTGCTCGTCCATTGCGCCAGCACTCTCGATATTTAAATGCGTTGGGCGAATAGCCTCATGCGCTTCCTGCGCATTCTTAGACTTTTTGGCAAACACATGGGATTCAAAATAGTCAGGGCCGAATTTCTCTTTCACTACGGCTTCGATTTGTCTCGTCGCTTGAACTCCGAGATTGGTCGAATCGGTGCGCATATAGGTAATATGCCCCGCTTCATAAAGCCTTTGGGCAACAGACATAGTGCGGGAAGGCGACCAGCCGAGTCTCGAGCTTGCTCTTTGCTGGAGAGTTGAGGTTATAAACGGAGGCCGGGGAGCTCGGCCAACCTTAGCCTCTTTTATATCTATGACTTTCCATTTATCTTTCTTACCCTCTTCTATTATTTGATCAACCTGCTTTTTGTCTCTAGGTTCGACAGAACATTCAAAATTAAGATCGTTTAAAACTGCAACAATTTGCCAGAAAGTTTCTGGTTTGAAAGCGCGGATCTCACGCTCGCGCTCCATGATGATACGGAGCGCTGGAGATTGGACTCGGCCGGCCGAGAGTCCGTAGCGGACCTTTTTCCAGATGAGTCCCGAGAGATCGTAGCCGACGAGTCTGTCTAAGACTCGTCTAGCCTCCTGCGCCTCGCGCAAACTTTGGTCAATCTTACGCGGGCTTTCCAACGCTTCCTCAACCGCTTCTTTTGTAATCTCGTGGAAAACTATGCGCTTCGGGTCTTTTAAGCCGACAGCTTGTTCTACGTGCCAAGCAATTGCCTCTCCTTCGCGGTCTGGGTCGGTGGCAAGGAGTACTTCCTCGGCTTTCTTAGCCAGAGATTTGATTTGAGAAATCACCCTCTCTTTACCCTTAACCACTTCGTAGTGAGGGATGAAGCCGCCTTCCACGTCAATTGCCGCTTTGTTGGATTTAGGCAGATCACGCACATGGCCGACAGAAGCAACCACGCGGAAATCCTCTCCGAGATATTTCTCAATCGTCTTTGCCTTCGATGGACTCTCTACAATTAATAGCTTCATTTCAAAATGTTTTTCGCACCTCCCCCATATTTTCCGTTATCAATCCCTTGATTTCGAGAAGTGATAATATCGCAGAGGCCGTACCTGTGTCCAATTTACTTTTTCTGATCAATTTGTCGCGGGAGCACGGATTATCAAGAATTTTTATAAAAATTTTCTCTTCGTTTGTCAGATCCTCGATATCCATAAGTGTTGGTGTTTCATCTCTTCTTTTCAGTCCTAGAAGTTCTAAAAGATCGTTATGGTCGCGGATGAGTGCTGCTCCGAGCCGTATCAGCATATGCGGCCCTTCAGAAGTAGAGGAGTGAAGCGGGCCGGGAACAGCTCCGACCTCGCGATTATACTCCGTAGCAAGTCGCGAAGTAATGAGAGTTCCCGATCTCTTCTCCGCTTCTATCACAAGCGTGGCGTGGCACATCCCGGCCATGATGCGATTCCGGCGGGGGAAGGCCCAGACGCCGGCCGGCATGGTGTCATCATATTCAGACATTAGTCCGCCGCCGTTCTCTACTATTTCATCTGCCAGTCCCGCGTGAGAACGGGGATGAATCACTTTCCTGTCCAGACCAGAGCCAGGCAGAGCGATAGTCTGAAGCCCTACGCGCATGGCTGCTCTGTGCGCTATCGAATCTATACCGAGAGCCAACCCAGATACGATAGTGACCGGCTCGCCGGCTAAACCGCCAATAAGTGCCTCGCAAGCTTCTCTGGCATACGCAGAATACTTTCTTGATCCGACTACGGCTAAGAGCTTATTGCCCTCGCGTGGCAAACTGCCTTCATAACGAAGCTGCTTGGGTGGCTCCGGAATTTCCTTGAGAAGCTCGGGATACTCATCTGGCGAGAGGGCGCGAATCATTGTATATTATTGTAACATCATGCTCGACATAAAATTTATCAGAGAGAACAAGGAGCTGGTAAAAGAAGCGGCGCGCAAAAAGCGTGTAGAGTTCGATGTCGAAAAACTTCTCAAGGCAGATGACAAGCGCCGAGAGCTACTCTCCAAAATCGAGGAAAAACGCGCGGAGCAGAATGGAGCCAATAAAGAAATTATTAAAGCCGTAGGTCCGGAGAGGTCAAATATTCTCGAGAGAATGAAATTTCTCAAACAGGAGCTCGTGACGCTCGAAGACGAGCATAAGAAAGTTATGGTTGAATGGCAGATTCTAATGCTTGCTGTACCCAATATTCCCGATATCTCTGTTCCCGAAGGAGAAAGTGACGCAGATAACAAAGAAGTCAAAAAGTGGGGAACCTTGCCTGAGTTCAGTTTCCAACCTAAGTCTCATATAGAAATCATGACTCTGCTCGACATAGCTGATTTCGAGCGCGGGGTAAAAGTCGCTGGATTTCGAGGGTACTTTCTCAAGAATCAAGGAGCGATGCTTGAAATGGCAATTTGGCAATATGCCCAAAAATTTTTTATGGAAAAGGGTCTAGAGCCCTTTATTGCTCCATCGATGGTCAAGCGAGAGTCTCTTTTAGGTACCGGATTTTTGCCGCAAAGCGAAGACGATTTATATAAAGTCCAGGATGATAAGTACTTGGCAGGCACGGCGGAGGTGGCAATGATGGGGTATCACATGAACGAAGTTATTGCTAAAGAAAAGTTGCCGAAAAAGTATGTCGCTTTCTCCCCGTGTTTCCGCAGAGAAATCGGCAGCTACTCTAAAGATGTAAAAGGTTTGATACGAGTGCATGAATTTTTCAAGGTCGAACAAGTGGTGCTTTGCGAGGCAAGCCACGAAGAATCGGTTAAATGGCATGAGTGGCTTCACCGCAATACGGAAGAGTTTGTAGAGTCGTTAAATATTCCGTATCATACCGTTATCAACTGCGGTTCTGATCTTGGGCTCGGTCAGGTCAAGAAATACGACATCGAACTCTGGGTGCCGCTCGAGAACACTTACCGCGAGATTGGTTCTACTTCTTATTTCCACGACTTCCAGACTCGCCGCCTGAATATCCGCTATAAAGATGCTCTAGGCAAGACTCAATATGCACATTCTCTAAATGCTACAGCCATAGCTACGCCGCGCATTCTCGTTTCTCTTATGGAAAATTTCCAGCAAGCGGACGGCTCCGTCAAAATTCCTGAGGCGCTCATCCCCTATATGAATGGTCTCTCCGAGATCAAAGCTAAGTAACATGGTCAAGATAGTTTCTACTGGTTCGACTTTGTCGTCGCCGGAATTTCATCGGAAAAAACTTCGGGCTCGGCGCAAACGGCTCTTCTTGTGGGGAACAGCTCTTATAATTGTTCTTGCCACGGCTGTCCTTCTCTTGCGCCGGGATGCGCTTCGCATTGCCGAAGTAAAGGTTGTCGGCAACGAAGTAGTGACTTCTTCAAATGTGACGGCGGTTGTCAAAGAGTCTCTTTCCGGCTACTATTTCGGGCTTATTCCGAAGGATAGCACTCTCTTTTATTCAAGCCGGGAGATAGAGCGGGAGCTTCTTCGCAGATTCCCGCGCTTCAATCTGGCGGAAATTTCTCTCGAGGGTTTGCGTACGCTTGAAGCGGTTGTTGCCGAGCGGGAGCCCTTGGCGCTTTATTGTCCCGATTTGATTTATCAAATCGAGGACTCCGACTCACGTCGGAGCAATTGTTATTTTCTGGACGAGACTGGATTTATCTTCGACTCCGCGCCCACTTTTTCCGAAGGAGTTTATTTCATCTATTACAGCGAAGTGCCGTTCGAGTCTCCTTTAGGACGTGAGTTTGTGGAGCGTGACGAGTTCTGGGAGCTCCACGGGTTTCTAACGACTCTGCATGCTTTGGGATTTGAGCCAATTTCTCTTAAGGTGGGGGAGAGAGACCTTATTCTCACCGACTCTAGCGGAGCACGGCTCTTGTGGCGGCGTGACAGCAACTTCGACCTCATCCGCTCCAATCTCGAAGTGTTTCTCAATGCGGAAGAGATAAGGAGTCAGCCTGATTTTCTTAAGAAAATTTCCGAACTGGATTTGAGAACGGAAAACAAAATATTCTACAAGTTCAAGTGAGGAGGAGAAAAGGAGCTTGCTCCCTTTCTCTCTCCGAACGCCGAACTTGCTGTAATCAGACAAATTCAAGTAGGCAAGATATACTTTACATCATGAAGAAAGAAAAAAGTGCCGGCGTGCTCTACAGAAAATATCGTCCGCAGGAATTTAAGGATGTCATTGGTCAGGAGCATATTGTCAAAGTGCTTGAGGGCGCGGTCTCGTTCGGCAATGTCTCCCACGCCTATCTTTTCTCCGGCTCGCGCGGCACGGGCAAGACCTCTCTGGCTAGAATTCTTGCCAGAGCCATCGGCACCTCGCCCAACGACCTCGTCGAAATGGATGCCGCCTCGCAGACCGGCGTAGATGACATCCGTAACTTAAACGAGAGCGTCTACACTCTGCCTTACGAATCGCGCTTCAAGGTGTATATCATTGATGAGGCCCACATGCTCTCTAAACAAGCTTGGAATGCTTTTCTCAAAACTCTTGAAGAACCGCCTTCTTATGTCGTCTTTATATTAGCCACAACCGAGATAGAGAAAGTCCCGGAAACAGTCATCTCCCGCTGTCAGACTTTTACTTTTAAACAGCCTAATTTAGTGCTTCTCAAGGAGTTTGCGCTCTCGATAGCCAAGCAAGAAGATGCCAAGCTTGAGCCAGCCGCCGCCGAACTCGTGGCTCTCCTCGGCGACGGTTCCTTCCGCGACGTGCATGGTGTTTTGGAGAAGGTGTTGAGTTCGACGAAAGACAAGACCGTCACTAGGGAGGAAGTCGAAGTGGTAACAGGCGCACCGAAATCGGAATTGGTCAAAAATATTCTGGAATCAATTGTAGAGAAAGATTTGGAGAAAGGGATGAAAGCTATTCAAAGAGCGGGGAAGGCCAATGCCGACATGAAGCTCTTTGCCAAGCTGATACTTGAGCGCTTGCGCTTCCTTTTCCTCCTGCGTCTCAAAGCAGGAATGGATGATTATATTGCCAAACAAGTCTCCGAAGACGATTTTCAATTTCTCAAAAATCTTGCCGGCAAAGCCGGTCCGGACCTCACCGCCGAAACACTCTTACGCTTCATCGAAGCTTATGAATCATCCGGCCGCACCAGCATTCCCGAACTCGCTCTCGAACTCGCCCTGGCAGACCCCCTCAGTACCGGAAAATGAAAAAGTTCTTTTCCATCTTCCTACTTGCTTTCTACTTTTTACTATTTACTACAGCTTCAGCCACCATAACCAATCCATACACAGTTGATGAAAAATCCCAAGTGCTTTTCGGAGACAGTATCACTATTACGGCTACTTCTACCTACAACGGCCTAGAGAGTTATACGACAAATTACGTCAATAATTATCTGCACATAACCTTTACATATACGCATCTTGCTCATGGAGCTTTCTGCTGCTTCGCTTCCTATCCGCCGCGTCTATATATCACTGGCACCGACCCGACAGCAACCACAACACCGGAGATAAAATTAAGTAAAGACGTGTACTTATTAGCGCAAGCTAGCCACAACCCGGACCATATAACCGGCTGGTATTTATACGACATTCAATTCGATGCTACCGGTTACACTGTTGTGGTCAAACGAGACGGAGAGACAGAAATATATAACGAGCATGTAAACCCTTACAACTTCACTGGACATAATTTAAGCAACACTGACTGGGCAGCTTTGGCCAATCTCAACCCTATACAAGATTCTGTCAATAGCTCTTCCATGGCCTTTACGCCGCTCAATATTTACTCCGCTCCCGCACTCTCATCTCCAGCAACTACCACTCCTGTTATCATCGTGCCGGGGATAATAGGGAGTAAATTAATTAAGTTGGTTGATTCAATAAGTAGTGAGATATGGCCAGCTGGTCCTCTTCTTTTATTTCCATTTGATTTGCACTTGAATGACCTTATTCTTGGAGATAATGGTGTTACTTCTACATCTGATATACAAGTTGGAGATTTAATAGATGTGATAGGTGACTCAGATTTTTTCTCAGGACTGATTGAGTTGATTAAACTCGAGAATTATCAAAAAGGAAAGGATCTTTTTACCTTTCCTTATGATTGGCGTCTTGATATAGACATCACGGCAGAAAAATTGAAAGAAAAAATAGACGGAATAAAAGCTGAAAGAGGAGTAACAAAAGTCGATTTAGTAGCTCATAGTATGGGTGGTTTAGTGGTTAAAAAGTATTTGCATGATAATGGCGGTGATTCCGTAGATAAATTTATTGATATTGGAACCCCACATACTGGGGCTCCAAAAGCATTCAAAATTTTAAATTATGGAGATAGTTTGGATGCAACTTTCTTCTTCAGTCTATTAGGTTTAAATAGTGAGAGAGTCAAAATAATTTCACAAAATATGCCGGCTGTTTATCAATTGTTACCGAGCCGAGAATATTTTAATGATTCAGATAATGATTATAAATATTATGTCTTTGACGCTGTAAGCGGCAGTGATCGCCTTACTTTCGATCAGACCAGTACTTACATGAAAAGCGCGGGCAGAAACAGCGCTTTAGTAGACAGAGCCAATGAGTTCCACCAAGAGATAGATAATCTAGACCCAGCCACTTACGGAGTGGAAACTTACAATATCGTCGGCTGTGGTACGCCGACTATTGGACAATTCTATATTCTCGACAACACCGATGACCACTATATCTACAACATCAAGATGATTAACGGCGATGGCACCGTACCTCTCAAGAGTGCTGAAGCTATGCCCGCCACCGGTACTTATTATGTAAAGTCTGCCAAACACGCCCTCATGCCGAGTACCTCCGGCGTCAAAGAATTAATTACCAGCTTACTATCTACTACTACCCCCGATATCTCGCTTTACTCCAACCTCTCCACCACATCTAGCGGCTGCAATATCCCAGACGGCAGGATAGTGAGCTTTCATAGCCCGATTGAACTTCATATTTACGATAGCTCCGACAACCATACCGGACCAGACTCTAATGGTGATATTGAGAATGAAATTACCGGAGTGACTTTTGAGGTGATAGATGACAATAAGTTTGCCTTCCTGCCGAACGGTGTTGAATACATAATCAAAGGTAATGCCACAGCAGAAGGAACATTTGATGTCCGCATCCAGGAACTCGTCAGCGGAGAAGTAGCCACTACCACTCTCTTTACTGGCATTACTTTGACCGCTACAACACAAACTCAGTTTACTGTAAATTCCAATACACCTACCCAAATCATCTTAGACCATGAAAACGACGGAGTGTATGAATCTGTTCTAAATGTCTCCACCACAACCACAGGTCTTCTAGAGTCCACAGGCAAGGTCGCAGCAGTTGCAACAGTTGCAGCTAGTGCAACTGACTTCGGAAGTTCTAAATCTTCCGCAACTTCTTCCGAGCCGATTATCGAGACTGCCACAAGCACTCCGGATGTTATCGAGACAACTTCCTCTCTTACTCTTATCCCACTTAACCCCGTTAATACCTCTGCCTCCTCTATATCAAAAAAGCTAGAACCTGGCACCAAGTCCCTAGAACCTGTTCAATTCGAAAATACTGCTATCGTCTACAAATCTTTCGGACAGAAATTTAAGTCTGTGTTCTTAGGGTTGTGGTTGTGGGTTAAAAGTAAGTTATAATAAAAAAATATGATAAAAACGATATTTATTTTTCTGCTTATAGCTTTTGTTCTGTATGTTTTGTATTCTGCGAGCAATCTAGGTCCTCGTTTTTAAAATCCTAGAAAATTGACGGTTTTTCTGGTAAATTGTGCTTTATTGCCGGGTCGTCTAATGGTAGGACATCGCCCTTTGGAGGCGAGTATGAACGTTCGAGTCGTTCCCCGGCAGCAAAGTTTTTTCCATAAATTAAATTGAAGAGCCGCAGCGCTTTCGCGCTGCGGCTCGAATGTCTACTCTAGATACAGGAGATATCTGCTCTCACGCATCTCTTGGCTAAGTTCCCAGCAAATCATGGTCCAGATGGGAAAGTTTCTGGACATGTTGCAGAAGAGCGTCCCGCGCCGGGCGCTGGTAGTGTGGGCGGCCGCTCGTTCGTAGAAATCGCTACCTATCTTGTCGTACCACCTCACGTTGTGTCGCCGCCTCATCTGGCCTCGGAAGAAGCCGTTGAGTAAGAGAATCTGAGCGCCGGCCATCTCGAGAAGTTCTTGATCGAAGCTGTCTTTCAGCTTGATGAAAAACTCGTCGAAGACTTCGGAAAGGTCTGTGAGGGTTGGAATCGACTCGGTATCGTAGCGGGATGTCAGAGAGCCGCTAGCGAGCACGCTCGCTACATGGACGGTCTCGTCTCGCGTGACTACTCCCGCCGGAACTTTCTTATAAAGGCCGGCGAAGAAGAAATTTAGAGTCTCATGCTCGCCTACCTGTAAAAGCTCTTTGAATTCCATCGTCCAGCCTCCTATTGTGTCTGCATTCGATTCTAGACGCCATATACAATTAACGCAACCTATATAGTAGTATTACAGCATGCCATTACCTAAACTTAATTCCAAAGCTCCAAATTTCTCACTTCCGGACCAAGACGGGAAGACTCATAAGCTCTCGGACTACAAGGGCAAGTGGGTGTTGTTGTATTTCTATCCGAAGGATGATACGCCGGGGTGTACGGTTGAGGCTTGTACTATCCGCGACCAGTTCCAGGATTTTAAAAAGATAAAAGCTATAGTGCTGGGAGTTTCGAAAGACTCTGTGGAGAGTCACAGGAAATTTGCGGATACTTATGACCTGCCGTTCGTACTTCTCTCAGACGAAGATAAAAAGATAATTAAAAAATATGGGGTCTGGGGAGAGAAGAATATGGCAGGGAAGAAGTATATGGGCGTCCGCAGGACCTCATTCCTCATCGGACCGGATGGCAAAATCAAAAAAGTTTATGAAAATGTGAAGCCGCCCAAACACGCTTCCGAAGTCCTCTCCGATCTCCGTACTCTAAACCACCCTTAAAAACTGGAGTTTTTAAGGGTGAATTTAGAGGGCTATAACACCCTTAAAAACTGGAGTTTTTAAGGGTGAATTTAGAGGGCTATAAAGTGAATAATTTGCTATATTTACAGTATCGGTATGAAAAGGCAGATAGTGATAATTCACGGCGGGGATACCTTTGCGACACAAGAGGCTTATCTTAATTTCCTGCGCAAATACGAGATTGATATTGAAAGGTATAAAACCGACAAAGACGACTGGAAACCGTGGATAAGAAAAACGCTTCAAGATGATTATGAAGTTATCACTCCGCAGATGCCCAATAAGACAAATGCCCGGTATGAGGAGTGGAAACTTTGGCTTGAAAAATTTATCCCTTTTCTAAATGACGAAGTAATCTTGATAGGCCACTCTTTAGGAGGAGTTTTCTTGGCTAAGTACTTGTCTCTAAATCAGTTTCCTAGAAAAATTAGAGCTGTAATGCTTGTGGGCGCAGTCTATGACAAAGATTGTGAGGGTTATCCCGTACTAAGTTTTTCGCTTCCAGAAATTATAAATCTACAAACAGATAAAATTTATCTCTATCACAGTAAAGATGATCCGGTTGTTCCATTTTCTGCTCTGGAGCAATATCAAAAAGCCTTACCGAATGCACAGGTGAGAGTTTTTGAAGATAGACAACATCTAAATCAACCTGAATTCCCAGAGCTTCTTGAGGATATAAAAAATCTACTGTGAATATGGATATAAAAACTAAAATTATGGAGGTTTTGAGCCGAGGATACCTAATGAGTCTCGCGACTCAAGATGAGGGTGGAGTTTGGGTGGCGGACGTGATCTATATCTATGATGAAGACCTCAATATTTACTGGATGTCCTATCCGGATGTGAGGCATTCCCAAGCGATAGAGAAGAACGGCCAAGCTGCCGGTACCATTACCGTTACAAGTTATGGAGAGAAACCAGAGCTGGGCATCCAGTTTTCTGGTAAGGCAGAGAAGCTCGACACACTAAGTTATGACTTGGTAGTTAAATATTGTGCCAAGAACGGCGACCCTGCGCCTGAAGAAGATAAAGATGTATTGGAGGGACACTCGTGGTATGTGCTTCGTCCAAATAAAATCGATTTACTCGATACAGAAAATTATGGGTGGGATAAGAAAAATTATATAATTTAATATTATGAAATTCAAAAATAAAGTTGTATTGATTACAGGCTCGAGTCGGGGGATTGGCAAGGTAACAGCAATTGCTTTTGCACAAGAGGGGGCCAAGGTAGTAATAAATTATGTAAAAAATAAAGTTGCGGCTGAAAAGACGGCAACAGAGATCAAAAATCTAGGTGGTGAAGTCCTTGTTATTCAAGCGGATGTGGCAAGTGAAGACGATGTCAAAAGAATGGTCGAAGAAACTGTAAAGAAGTTTGGGGCGATTGATATCCTCATTAACAATGCCGGTATTGTATGGGATATTCCGGTATTTACAAAAACTGTCGAGCAATGGGAACGAACACTAAGAGTAAACTTAATCGGAGCTTTTCTGTGCGCTAAATACGCTATTCCTCATATGGAAAACAGGCAAGGAGTATCCATAACCAACATTTCCTCTACAAATGGTATTGATACCCTTAGTCCGGACTCTACTGACTATGATGCCTCCAAAGCAGGAATGATAAGTTTGACCAAAAATTTATCACAAGCTCTTGCGCCTCATATTAGAGTTAATTCCGTAGCCCCGGGCTGGGTTGATACAGAAATAAACAAAAATTTACCGAAAGAGTTTATTAAGAGTGAAACAGAAAAAATTGCTTTAGGTAGGTTTGGTCGTCCAGAGGAAATTGCTAAAGCAGTTTTATTCCTATCATCAGAAGATGCCAGTTTTATAACAGGCTCGATCATTGTAGTAGATGGTGGATATAAATAAACTATCAGTTTCTGATATGAAAAGAGTCTTTATCATTCATGGTTGGGGTGGGCATCCAGAAGAAGGCTGTTTTCCATGGTTAAAGAAAGAACTTCAAACTAAAGGCTTCCAAGTATTTAACCCCGCTATGCCGAATCCCTTAAGGCCGGAAATTGAGACCTGGGTCTCATTTCTTAATAATTTAATTGGAACTCCAGACGAAAATACTTACCTGTTTGGGCACTCTATCGGAGTACAAACTATTTTAAGATACTTAGAAAATCTTCCTGATAATGTAAAAATCGGTGGAGCCGTGTTTCTTGCCGGGTGGGTCAACTTAACTAATGAAGCTTATGATGACGCGGAAGACGCAGAAATTGCGAAGTCTTGGTTGGAAACTCCAATAAATTGGGCAAAGATTAAATATCATACAAAGAAATTTATAGCTATATTCTCCGATAATGATTCATTAGTTCCATTAAGTGATGCAGAGATCTTCAAAGAAAAATTGGGCGCAAAAATTATTGTAGAAAATAACAAGGGCCATTTTAGTGGAAGTGATGGAATTGATAACTTGCCATCTGCTCTAGAGGCTCTGCTGGAATTAACTTCAAGCTAAAATGTCTATAAAAATATAAAAGATGGCGCGGATATTTAGAAAACCTAGTTCGATAAAGCTGCCGCAACGCGATCGCGAGGCTCAACGTGAGGAATATGGCCGCGAGGGCGCGGGTATTTCGGAATGCCCTGATTGCGGTAACGTCAAGTTCAGAAAGCGCTGGTATCGCTCGGCAAGTGCGGTAAAGTCGCATTTGAAAAATCCGCCTTTGAAGATTAAAGTTTCCCGCAAAGAGCGCTGTCCTGCCTGCACGATGATAAAAGAGCGAGTATTTGAGGGAGAAGTTTTCATAGACGACTTTCTTAAAGAACATAGAAAGGTTTTGCTTAACCTGATTAAGAACTTTGAAAAGGAGGCTCTGAAAAGAGACCCGCAAGACAGAATCATAACTCTCGAGAAGACGCAAGCGGGTTGGAGAATTACCACTACGGAAAATCAACTGGCAGACAGGCTGGCTAAGAAAATCAAGGGCGCCTTCAATACGGTAAAAATCTCATTCTCTCATTCTAAAGAACCGTTTGAAGTTGATAGAGTCCATGTTGTGTTTGGTGTAAAATAAAATTATTCTAAGTGCGAAAATTTAAAAACAGAAAAGAGGCGGGAAAACTTCTTGCGCAGAAATTGTTGGGTTACAAAGAGGAAAAACCTCTGATACTGGCACTGCCGCGAGGCGGAGTGCCGGTCGCTTATGAGGTGGTTCAAGCTCTCGAGGCGCCGCTTGATACGCTTGTAGCAAGAAAAATTGGCTCGCCGTCCAATCCGGAATTCGGCGTTGGAGCGGTCGCTCCAAATGATGTACTCATACTCGGTAAAGATATAAACAGAGAAGAGCTTGGCCCCGTCATTAAACAGGAAAAAGACGAGATGAAGAGGCGAATTCTCCGCTATCGGAGCGGAGAATTCGCCAAAAATATTCCTGCTAAGACCGTGATAATCGTCGATGACGGCTTAGCTACAGGTGTGACGGCCAGAGCGGCAATTGAGTCAGCACTCCTCCAATATAAACCGCTTAAACTAATTTTTGCCGCTCCGGTCTGCGCCAAGGATACTGCCGAGGCGTTGCGTAACCTAGTGGATGTTGTATGCTTAAATGAGGCCGACAACTTCGTTGCCGTCGGAGAATGGTACGAGGACTTTCCTCAAACCACTGACAGAGAAGTGGTAGAGTTACTGGAGAAAGCCAAGGCCGAGCTGACATAGTTTAAGTTTAAGAACATCTATAAAATAAATATGAAAGTTATAATTTGGATTATTATCATTGCACTCGTCGCGTGGGGGATCTGGGCATGGACTAGAAACGGCTCCGAGCCGGTAGGCGGTCAGGAAGCACAGGTGGGTGGCGCTCTAGATGACCTGAATCAATCTTCAGAAGATACTCAAGATTCCGGAGATGACATCGACACTAGCGAGTTCGAGGATAAGGGCTAATCTATTTAAATACGGGGAGGAGTGCGCCGGTTAATTGGCACAGCTGTGGATAAGTGCGCCTAAGTTGCCGGACGTTAGTGGTATTATATTTATTAAGTTGTTAGTAATTTATTTCCAAGAATGACAGAAGAAACAGTAAAAAAAATTTTAATCGCCGATGATGAAGAAGCTTATAGAATGCTTTTAGCCAACGGTCTTGTCGACGCCGGTTTTCTAGTGCTGCAAGCTAAGGATGGCAATGAGGCGCTAAGATTAGCGAAAGAGGAGCATCCTGATATTGTCTTACTTGACATCAAGATGCCGGGACGAGACGGTATTGAAATTTTAGATGAGTTGTACAAAGAACTCGGAGATAACGTGCCGATATTTATGCTTACCCAGATGAGCGACATGGATACTATTGCGAAGGCGGCCTCGAAGCATGCCTTAGGCTACTTTATCAAGAGTGAGCACCCGATCGAATATATGGTGGAGCAGGTAAAGAAACGGCTCTATAAATAATATAACTGACAGAGACATGGAACCGACAGAGGCAGAACCGATAAATATCTCGACGAATCCTAGTCAGTTTCCTGGACCGCAAACTTCGTATCGCGGCGGCGCTTTTTTTATAGCGATTGTCATAATCTTGCTGTTTCTCGGCACTGCTGTCGTCGCTGTTTTAATCGAACGTAACCGGGACACCCTTTCATACAAGAGCGTCCCTCTTTCAGCAGTGATTATAGCCATTAATCCGGATACTTTTGTTGTACCGGCTACCGGCAGAGAAGAAATGCGAGTGGAAAAAGCATTGGAAGTTAAAGCGGGAATGGAGTTAAGAACTTCGAGAACCGGTGAAGCGGCTTTGGTTTATCCGAATGGCGCTTTGACCATACTGGGACCTGACACTCAAGTGGTTATAGAATCTCTGGAAGAAGGGGGCAACAGTTCTCGCTTACATCTTCTGGCCGGCGGCATATGGACAAGACTGGAGCGTCTGCTGAAAGAAGAGGAGAAATACGAGGTCCGGTCGGGCGGATTGGTGACCTCGGTTCGGGGCACTGAATTTGAGATAGAAGCGCAAGGCGAGACGATTGCGATAACTGTCTTGAGTGGTGAAGTGGCGCTGGGTGCGGAGGCTCCGATCGGAAGCACATCTCAATTTACCGTCGCGGCAGGCGAACAAGCAAGTGTAAGAAGAGACGGAGCAGGTCTGGTTACAGACCAAGTGAGAGTGGGGGCGCTTGGGAGAGAAGAAGCAATCCAGCGTATCACCGCTCATTCTACCGCTGTCAGCCGGCTCATGGCGAACGTAGAAACACGGAAGGCTTTGAACTCGGATTTACCCTCCGCGGGTATAACAGCTGAGCAACCAATCTTTTACGGACTGGAAAGATTTATTGAGAATCTGGCAACGGCAACAACACTTAATCAAGACAGAAAAGCCAGCCGCCTGCTCGCTTTGGCCGAAGAACGTCTAAATGAAGCTCAAGAGCTTGCCGCTCTCGGCAGTGAAAAGGTCCAAGTCCCTCTTAAGGAGTATAGCCGGCTTATCGGCATAGTAGCATCGACTGAAGCATCTGAAGATGTCCGGGCGCTTTTAGCAGAAGCTAGCGTCAAGCATACGCAACTCATCGACGACTTAGATGGAAAAGTCGCCGAGGTGGCAAGACCTTTCCTTAGGCAGGCTCTCCACGCTTCCGAACAGGGTAGTCTTACTGCTCTCTCGGCTTTGGCGGAGGATAATCCTGACAAAGCTCTCGAGCTTGGCGTCGAAGCGCAGAAGCAATTTTTAAGACGGGCTCAAGAACAAGCCGCTTCCCTCGATTCGCTCAATGTTTTCTGGACTCTTCGAGCCTACGACGCGATGAACAGACGTCTCGACATTTTAGTGGAAGATGACCCAGACTCGCTTAGTTCATTTGCCGGTTCGTTGACAAAAGATCTAGGTACTATGGAGATGCTTGGTCGCGTGTCCGAGACCTTGTCTCCAGGAGTTACTCAAACTGTAAAAGCAGTGAAGAATCGGGTAGTGGATATTCAGCTGACTGCCATAGCAGATGTAATGCTTACGGATCCGGAACGGGCCGTCTCTTTATACACCCAGTCGGCAGGAAAGCTTGTCGATAAGATTCAAAAAGAACAAGAACGCGGCCAATCAGGTCAAGAAAATTTTGAAGAGCTTGTTATGACATATGAGAAATACGCTAAATTTGGCGCCGACGTTTCGTCTCTCGCCGCCGGTTTGCGAGTCGGAGACACGACCGTAAAAGAACTAGTCGACGTGGCTACCTCACAGCATAATAAAGTTCTGGAGAATGTAGCGAGGAAAGTGCCGGCCGAAGCGGAGAGAGGGATAAAGCAAGCCATTTCCGCAAGTGAAGTAGAGCCAACTCCTGAACCGCCGCCCACACCGACAGAGAGCATGAGAGTGCTGGAGCGTTTCGTAGAACAGAAGAAAACCGAGCGTCCATCCGGAGAATTAGAATTGCCTTTGGAATTACCTACTGAAATTCCAACTCCGGCTCCAACTTCTGGCGAGAGAGAGCTCGAAGAGCGGAAGACACCAGAACCACCGACGAATACAATTATTCCAGAGAGCGCCTTACCCAGAATACCCGATTCAGCCCCATCCATTCAAACTATCCCAGCCTCCGATAGAGGCGGCGGAAGATGAACTCGTTATTGTTCGAATTTAGGCACTTATTTATCTGGGTCTTAATTTCTCTATTTTTTGCAGCAGTCGTATCAATCGATCCTTTTCCGGAAACTAGGCTTAGTCTTGAGGATGCTTTCTTTTTCGAAACTAGTCCGAGAAGCGACATAGTCCTTGTCAAAATAGATGACCGCAGCTTGAATAAAATAGGCCAGTGGCCTTGGCCGCGGGCCACTTTTGCCGAACTTATTAACAGATTGGAAAAGGCGTCGGTCATAGGGATAGACGTCAGTTTCCGTGAACCGTCGCGCTTCGGAGAAAGAGACGATCAACAACTTGCTCAAGCCATCGAACAGAGCGCCGCGCCAGTGGTGCTATCCGCGCCTTTTCGAAGTGCCGGCCAAGAAACTTTATCAATATTTGACCATGCCTATTACGGATTCTCTGATGTCTTAATCGATAGCGACGGGAAGACGCGTGAAATGGTTTACTGGCAAGAGAACATGCCAAGTTTCGCCTATGCCGTCTCGCTGCTTACCCGAAAGAGTATACTTGAGCCGCCGCCGCCAGGCTCATCTGGGCCAATCCGAATAAATTATCGAGGCGGCAACGAGACTTACCCGGCCTTTTCATTTACAGATGTTTTGGATAATCCCGATATCGATGAGCTCTTTGACGGGAAAGTTATTCTGGTAGGAGTAACGGCAAGCGACTTGCGGAACTTTCAACTTACTCCGTTCGGATTTATTAGCGGTGTAGAGACGCAGGCAAATAAGGTCGATACTGTTTTGGAGGATTCAATCTATTACAGCAGCAAGTTGGTTACTGTGGCGACGATAATCATTCTGATCTTCCTCGCTATGCTCTCGAGCATATATATCAGGAGACTTTATCTGCTGCTTCTTACTTTAGGTGCGATTATTGTGCTCTACATAGTAGTCATAGTGATTGGTTTCGCAAACTTTCTCATTCTTGATCCGCTTTACCCGTCCATGGCAGTCGTTGCGACTGTCATGGTAACTAGCATTTCCCAGTATCTCGTAATTTCCGAGAGAGAAAGAATCGTACGCCGTTCGTTTACTTATCTTGCCGCTATGGTTGAAAGTATGAATGACGGCGTCGTGCTTGTTGACAACAGTCATAGAATTAGAGTTCTCAATAAGACTGCCCGCAGTCTTTTTAAAGTATCTGACCGCTTCTCCCTCTCGCTTGAAGAGTGCGCTCGAAAATTGCCGTCAACACTTAACCTAAAGAATGGTCTCAAGGAAAGCCGGGACAGACAATCAATAATACAACTTGAAAGCGTGCTTATCGACGATAGTTACTACCAAATATTTATCGACCCTATAGGCCGTGAGACCATAATTTCGGAAAACCTCGGTAGCGTAATCATCTTTCACGACATCACTCACGAGAAAGAAGTAGAACGTTTGCGGGAAGACTTTATCTCTATGATGGTCCATGAATTACGCTCGCCTCTCGACGCTATCAAGAAGCTGATGGAAGCGCTTCGCGGCGGCGATATCGATAAAGCAGACAGACGGAGTTCTTATCTTAGCCTTGTTCACACCAATGCATCTCAAATGCTCCTTTTAGTCAACGACCTTCTCGATGTGGCAAAAATCGAGGCGGGCAAATTTGAAATAAAACCTGAACCGACAGACTTGCGGAAACTTTTTGAAGAAAGAACACGCTTTTTTGAAGGTGTGGCTAAAGATAAGAAGATTACCCTGGAACTTTACGCGTCTGGCGATGTGCCGCCGGAAGTTTCGCTTGATGGTATGAGAATAAATCAAGTTTTAAATAATCTCTTGTCAAACTCTCTTAAATTTAGCGCGGAACAGGGCAGGGTTAAATTATGGGCCTACATCACCTCCGAGGGAGTATCACCGGCCAAGGCAGGTGCGAAAGAAGGTCTCCCTGAATATATAGATACGTTGAACCTCGAGCCGCTTGCCGACAAATCTCTGACCATTGCCGTCTCTGATACCGGTAACGGTATTTCTAAGGAAAAGTTGCCGCAACTTTTCAACAAGTTCAGGCAGTTTGAAGAAAGCCGGACTTCAGCCCAGAAAGGGACTGGACTCGGTCTGGCTATCGTTAAGGGTATCGCGGAAGCGCATCAAGGTAAAGTAGCCGTCGCTTCAGATAAAGGCAAGGGCTCGATTTTCTATGTTAGCATTCCTCTGTCACAAATAAAAAAATAAAGGTTAATCTTGCTTTTCAATATTTAGTATTGTACAATGTTTTTGGAGGCAGCCATGTCTGTGTTTACATTTCTTGTCTTGTTCTTGGTTCTCGGTGTCGTGTACGTTTTGGCGCCGGCTGTGAAAGATTTTCTCTACCACAGACGAGAGGCGAAACGCCGGCTTAGGGAAATGCACCGGCGCGGATGCTCTTAGAGTTGTCGCCAGCATCGACAGGGCGGGTCGTCACACGACCCGCCCTTTTTATTTAAAAAAGATTTCTAAACTCAAAACAATATTTTACATTTGACGCGTTGTCAACAGTTTGTTAGTCTGTTTGGCGGACACGGTTTTTTTTGGCACTGCTTTCTGAAGGAGGACATGGAATGGCCATTAAGTTCGTGAGGCTCACTTGCCTTTTTTCGCTCGTCTGGTTTACAGCGGCTGGTCAAGTTTCTGCCCAATACCCCGGATTTGCCCGGGATTACTGGGCGGGGAAGGCCTTGCCGCTTGTGACCGAAGCGGGAGCTGAAGTTCCGAACTTTCAGCTTCTTGCCGACAATCCTCACCTGCTTGGAGCGCCGACAAACAACGTCCAACAGGGGCTTGTAAATTTCTACGCGGGGCAGAACCGCGCGGGGGTGTTTGTGGACAGAATCTACGGTTCATTCGTCGCTGACGGAGTAGCCGCAGGATATCTGTTTTGGGTCTCGGCCAACAGCCAGGCAGCGCTCTTCGTCTCGACAGCACTGGATTGCGGCTCCGGATGGATACGGATTGCCAAGTCGACCAAACGGCCGTCGCCAAATTTCCGTCAATGGACGAAGAGCGCAGAACAGAAGTCGACGCCTCAAACCATGGGTCTGGGACAGAAGTATTGCCTCCAGCTCATCAGAGTCGAGGACGGCGACGGCATTAATCATGCCGAGGTGAGGTGGTTAACGCCGCCGAACGCGAACTGTCCGGCCGGCTGTGACGAGGGGCCCGTTCTCGGGAATAAGTTCAGAACCTTTATATTCCCGCCGCCGGCGCCGGCAAGCCGCCTAACGCTGGCATGGGACCACTCTCCCGACTTTCTAACTGGTGAAGTGGACAAGTACTGGGTTTGTTGGGGACCAAGCTCCGGCAATTACACTACGAGGTGCAAGGATGTCGGAACAGCGACAACGTTCTCATCATTTTCCGACACTGAGATCCCAAACGGATTCTGGTGCTTCGCAGTAAGAGCGGAGAGGAGCTCGATCTTAAGCGTTTTTGTCACTGGGGATAATTTAGGCAACGAGGCCTGCACCTTGGTGCCTACAAACGCTGTGGGTTCTGCTCTGCCGCCAGAGCCACAGGAACCGCCTGCGGCAACTGGGCTTCGAGTTGTTCCAACACCTCAATGAGTCGAGCTGTAGAACGACTGTTCTACATCGCCCCTCGCGTGCGCGCACGCGAGGGGTAATTTTTATACGAAAAACCCGCTCCGACCTAGGTCGGAGCGGGTGGTTGACGGATGATTTTCCAGCTAGAGCTTAGTTTCCCTTCCTCCGTCGACAGCCAGTCGGAAGTTTGTTCGGGAACTTTATCCCTAGGATGTCAATCTTGTAGTTCAACGCGCGCGGCGTGATCTTTAAAAGTTCAGCCGCATCCTTCTGAACCCAATCTGACATCCTTAACGCCTCGAGGACCGCTTGTCGCTCGATGTCCTCAAGCGAGATACCGGTCAGCGGAAGTTTGAGGACGAACCCATCATCTTGAAGGTCTGCGGCGCTGGCGCTTCCTTTGAGCTGCAAATTCTCTACTCTGATTGTGTCGCCGTCAGAGAGGAGTGCTGCGTGCCAGATTGTGTAGGCTAGCTCGCGAATGTTGCCGGGCCAGTGGTAGCGCGTGAGTATTTTCATTGCTTCTCTTCCCACGCCTTTGATTTTCTTCCCAAACTCGCCATTGAAATGGTCGAGGAAGAGTGTTGTCAACTCGTCGATGTCTCCCCTCCGTTCTCGGAGGGGTGGAATCTCGATGTTGACAACATCGAGACGGTAGTACAAATCCTCGCGGAAGGTCCTCGATTCGACCATCGCGGACAGGTTGCGATTGGTGGCGGCAATCAGCCGGATGTCGACTTTGATCGTGCGCGTCCCGCCCAGCCGCTCGAACTCGCGCTCCTGGACCGCGCGCAGGATTATCGCCTGCATGCTCACGCTCATATCGCCGACTTCATCGAGGAAGAGCGTGCCGCCTTCGGCCTGTTCGAAACGGCCGATGCGCCGGTCGTTGGCGTCGGTGAAAGCGCCTTTCTCGTGGCCGAACAATTCGGACACCAGGAGGTTTTCCGGTAGCGCCGCGCAGTTCACTTTGATGAAGTTCTGCGAGGCACGGTGAGAGTCGTGATGGATCGCTTTCGCGACGAGCTCTTTGCCTGTGCCGGTCTCGCCATAAATGAGTACGGTGGCGTTACTTTTGGCCACCTTGCGGACGATATCGAACACTGGCTTAAGCGTGCCGCTTAAGCCGACGACTTGGTCGAAGCCGTCCTTGCCGCCGACTTGGACCAGGCCGGACTCCACAGGAGCGGAGTCTGGCTTAACCAATGTTAGAGACATATTTTCCTTTCTAATTGATGTCAAAGGTCGTAGACCTAGGAGGCCAGAGTGAGGGTCAGGGTCACGTATTGGAACGCGGCTTCCTTCAGCTCAACCAAGGCCTTGTAAGTGTCCGGGCAGAACTGCCTGCCCACAGTGAATGCCATGACGTCGAGGATCTCGGTGGGGGTGAGGATTTCTTTTGAATTTCTCTTTCCCTCCACTTGCTCCTTCTGATAGGGACGTTTTTCCGCGCGAGCGAAAAAGTAGTCCGCTACCTTGAGAATGTTCACGCACCGCACAAGACAATCGAGCGAGGTTTTGCGGAACTGGATTCCAAGTTCCTTGGCTCTCGTCCTGCACTTTTCTCTGGAGCTCTCGAAGTGCTCGTGATGAAATTCGATCATCACAGAAACTTCTGCGGCATCTTCTTCCCGAACACCGAACGCCAACGGGTTCTCGAGAAGCATTTCCGCGCCGTCGCGGGGGTGACTTTTCGCCTCCAGGACATTGTCTTGAGTGAAGTCTTGGTCTCTGTTGTCATAAAACAACCAGGGTTTCAGGTCCTCACCGATGTCGTGGTTTACCGCGGCGCGCTTCAGACGGGCCGTGACTTCCGAAGTCAGTCCCATCTCGAGCGCGATAAGGCCCGAGAGCCACTCGACCCTCTTCATGTGGTTGAGCAGACTCTGCCTGCCTGGCCGAAGATGAATCTGGCTTCGTGAGAATGGGTTGACCGCTAGTCTGCGTGGCGAAAGACTTTCAACTACGCCAGAAAGCGGGGGAGCTATCAGCTGCGTCTGCATTTTTTGCCCTTTCTTCGGTAACTGGTCTTCTATTTGCGATTATAACTTAAGCATAAAGTAAGTCAAGAATATTTGACTTCTAGTGTCCTTAATGCTAGCATCGTTTTTGTCTCTTTTATTTAATTTTTGTCTTTAATATAAAGGACAAACCACCATTAAGGACTAAAGCTAAATGGCTAAAAATCTTATATTAAATACAGCGTTTATTGGGGTTTTTATCTTAACGCCGGCTGGCATTAATACGGTCAATGCCGCTGGCAACGACTTTGCTTCCAAATGTTTGGAACCGGGGGTAGTTTTATGCAATGGCTTCGACTCTGTCTCTCAAGTGGATACCTATGTCTACGGAGACAATTTGGGTAACATTTGGGGGACGTTTGATGACACTAATTATGCTTCCGGCGAGGGGTCTTTAAAGTTTGTAGTCCCGTCTCTTTCCGGCAATAACTCGTCTGGAGCTTTCGAGAAGGTTTTTGACGAATTCGGAAACGGATTTAGCCCCGGCTCTACCTTCTATGTCCAGTTCAGACAAAAGTTTTCAAGCGAGATGTTCAATGCTGAAATGGGCGGCAATGGATGGAACCAAGTTCTTTTGACCTCTCAATTTGGCACTTACGGCGACCCGATAGAGATAGGACTCTACAACCGCGTCTTTCAAGGTGTACCAATTCTGTTTGAAAACGGCATTACCCACAATCCTAACGGCACACCATTCACTTATGTCGCGGACCAATGGATGACCTTCTACATGAAAGTGATTATCGGCAATTGGGGTGAGGAAAACAGCGCTATCAGTATCTGGGTCGCGAAAGAAGGAGAGTTGCTTAGAGAGATTTTCAATGTTACTGACGCCGTGTTGGTTGAAAATCCCAATGATCCGGGCTCCGGATACAATAAAATTATTTTGGGACCGGACAATCAAGGCAAGCTTCTCTCCGTTATCCATGACCCTGCGGTCACCTGGTATGACGAACTCATCGTCTCCACCAATCCTATAACAGACCCAACTCCAACACCTATACCCACTCCAGAGCCGGAACCAGAACCTACTCCGGAACCAACGCCTGAACCTGAACCAGTCCCAGAACCAGAGCCGGTGCCTGCTAACACAGTCTGGTATGTCGCTTCCGGCGCTTCCGGTAACGGTAATGCCGCAAGTCCTTTTGGAAAAATCCAAGACGCCATCAATGTCGCCCAAGCAGGACATACCGTCATCGTTAAGTCGGGCACCTACAATGAATTAATCTTTACGGTGAGAGCGGGCACAGCTTCTCTGCCAATCACTATCCGTTCTGAATCCGGCAGAGGCACGGCCGTTGTGACTAAAAGCGGCAGTGTTGCCAACTTCTCGCATCCTTATATCATTATCGACGGCCTCGTGTTCGATGGCCAATACGGCGCCTCCGACCTTATTTCAGTGGGGAGCAGTGCTACTAATTTAATCATCAAGAACTCTGAAATAAAAAGAGCGGGCAGAGATTGCGTTGATATGGCTTCTCCTACAGATGTCTTGTTTGAAAACGATATCATCCATCACTGCATCTGGTATGCGGGCACTTCTCAAAGCGACGCTCACGGTATCACCGGCGCGGCTGTTAAAAATCTCACCATACGCGATACCGAGATTTACCATGTTACTGGGGATTCTGTCCAAGTTGACCCCGGCAGGAATTCTCCGGGCTGGAATAATATTGTGATTGAGAATTCTAAATTTTGGACCGGTCCTTTGCCTGCCACAGAGAACGGCATGCCGGCCGGCTTTGTCCCCGGCGAAAATGCGGTCGATACTAAGTCTAATGGCGCCTTCAGTCGGGCTCTCATCACTATCAAAAATACTACTGTCTTTGGGTTTAGAAACGGCCTCGTCACTAATATGGCCGCTTTCAACATCAAGGAAAATGTTCAAGCCGTATTTGACCAAATAACCGTTCATGATTCGGAAATTGGATTTAGGTTGAGAGGACCGGGTCCTAACGGCGGAGCAGATGTTACCATTCAAAATGCAGTTATATACGATACAACGTACGGCATCAGGTATGAAGACAACATAGTGAACCCGAAAGTATACAACACTACTTTTGGAGCCAATGTTCCTAATCCGTTCTTCAGCGCTTCATCTCCGTCCACCATTTTTGACGCGAAAAACTCATTATTCTTAAGAGAAACCCTTCCATCCCAAGCGTCAGGAGTATCTAATAGAGCTGTTACTCTAGATTCATTTGTCAGTGTAGGTAGCAATGATTATCATTTAACTCCTTCTTCTCCGGCAGTAAATAACGGAGTTTCTATTGAATCAGTTACCAACGACCGTGATGGCATAGTGAGACCGCAGGGTTTGGCATATGACATAGGCGCTTATGAATTTGTCGGTGCCCCTACTCCAGATCCAGAGCCTACTCCCGAGCCTGAACCAATACCAGAACCTATTCCCGAACCAGAGCCGACTCCGGAACCACAACCAGAACCAACGCCCGAGCCAACGCCAGAGCCAGAAAGCGGTGGCACTCTCATAAACGGTCTAATCTGGACTATTAACCAAGCCAATGGCGCACTCAACTTTAACGGCATTAATGATTATATGGAGGTAGCGCATTCGCCATCGCTTGCTCTTTCCGGAAATGCAGTCTCATTGTCTACTTGGGTGAATTTCAGCAATACAGGGACGCATCAGATATTTATCGCCAAACCGGTGAATGCCGCCAGTCACGAGCCTCCCTATTTTTCTTATGGTTTGCATGGACTGTACGTTTCCCCGACTGCACTAGAGCCTCGTTTCTGGGTGACTATTGGCGGAAGCCGTCAACATATCGCTTCCAGTATTTTTATCAATGCTTCTGTTTGGCACCACATTGTCGGAGTCTATGACGGCTCGACTATTAAGATTTACGTTGATGGAGTAGAGTTCGGCTCGAAATCCGTTACGGGTTCTATCAGCTCCTACAGTACTCCTTTGAGAATTGCCACTAACGGGGGATTGACCGAAAAATTTAAAGGTTCACTTGACGATGTTCGCATCTACAACCGAGCGCTTTCACTGGCAGAGATCCAAGAACTCGCAGGACAAATTCCTGAACCAGAATCAATATCGGAACCTATTCCCCAGCCTTCGGATAAACCTCCGGCGGGCGAAGCTGAACCAGAACCAACGCCCGAGCTAATTCCCGAGCCTTCCGACTCTATTGAAGCCCCGACGGACACGTCGGATAAACCTCCGGCGGGCGAAGCAGAACCAGAACCCAAATCAGAACCAGCGCCTGCGCCTAGCTCCAATGGTAACAACGGCGGTGGCAGCGGTGGCGGGGGGACTAACTCCTTTACGACCTCTCCTGTTATTCAAATAGCCCAAGGACTTACTACTGTAGCTCCCACGCTAAATGTTGAGCAGGCCAACCAGAAGGTTATCACGGCCATCAAGATCCACCTGATCTCTCTTATTCAGCAACTTCTTGTTCTCTTGATACAGCAACTCCAAACAATACAAGCTATGGAATCGTCCAGTCATCCGGGCCTCTCAACTACTCTCTAGATAAACAGAAACCTCACTTTCAATTAATTAGTCTTGTTCTCGTAAAAGAGTGCCTCGACGCTATCCCACCAACCGTCGCTGTCTCGGTCTTGCTTTATAGAATCGGTCTTAATGCAACTACCCACCGAGGTCTCGTCCTCGAAGCAAAGACTCAAACCCAGCACTTTAAGAGCACCGATTTTATCTCTGGTGAAGTAAAGGACTGCTACTGTCGGCCCGTCCGTGTACATGACAATCTGATGCTCATCCGATACGATATGTTTGAAGTCGCTTGACTTAAGAGGGCTTGCTATGGCGTAGACGCTATCCATTAAGGCGAAACATTCCGTCTCTCGCGCTGGGTTATTGCAAGTATCAGAAATCTGGTGAGAAAGAGATTTAATACCCTCGAGATCATGGCTTTTGGCAAATTCCAGGTATTTTTCAAAAACAGTCCAAGCTTCCCCGGCTTCAGTGCTTTCTTGAAAAGTTTGGAAAGACGGGAGCCTCAACTCCAAACCCAAAGGCAGTAAACTCTTACTAAAAAATATTGCCACTACTAGAAGAGCGGTGGCGACGGCTATTATTCTTTGCATAAAAACAATATATCACAACTCTCTGGTTGTATGGAGGCGCTGTGGATGATAAAATTGTAAGGCATGATCTTTTTTGACCGTGTTTCCAAAGTTTATCCCGACTCATCGGTAGCGCTCGAGAATGTCACGCTCTCCATCGAACCGAGAGAGTTTATTTCTATCGTCGGTCCGTCAGGCGCCGGCAAGACGACCCTTCTCAAACTTTTTCTGGTTGAGGAGCGTCCGACCGAAGGGGCGGTCTTCTACAACGATACAAACGTCCACACTCTCGGGAGAGGGGAGATAGATAAATTCAGAAGGAATGTCGGCATGGTTTTCCAAGACTTTCGTCTGCTGCCCAATAAGACAGTTTATGAAAATATTGCTTTCACTATGGAAGCCTCCGGCCGCACAGACGAGGAGATCGAGGCAGACGTGCCGCACGTGCTCGAGCTTGTCGACCTTCTGCCCAAGATCTGGAACTTCCCCCATGAGCTCTCCGGCGGAGAGAAACAGCGGGTGGCCATCGCGCGGGCTCTCGTCAACGAACCGGACGTGATTATTGCCGATGAGCCGACGGGGAACCTCGATCCAGTCAATACCTATGACGTGGTTCAAATCTTGAAAAAAATCAATGATCTCGGCACCACCGTGATACTGACCACTCACAACAAGGGCATAATAGATTCGCTCGGCAAGCGCGTCATCGCTATGGATAAAGGCAGAGTTGTCCGCGACGACCGGTCCGGCAAATACTACGTATAATTTAAAATTTAATGAAAACTGAAAATTTTAGATTAAAAATTAAGAGGGTTATCCGAGCAGGCTTATTCAACTTCTGGAGGAATAGCACAGTTTCCTTCGCCTCGGTTTTAGTGATGATGATAACTCTGGTCGTCATCGGGCTTATCTCTTTTGCCGGCGCTATTCTCAGCACTTCTCTTGCGGAGCTTTCTAACAAAATAGACATCAACGTCACTTTCGTTCCGACAGCTCTAGAAGAAGAAATTCTGCGCATTAAGCAGGACCTCGAATCCCTGCCGGAAGTGCTCCTTGTCACTTACGTCTCGCGCGACGAGGCTTTAGTTGCATTTAAAGAACGGCACCAGAACGACCAATCCATTCTCGCCGCCCTCGAGGAGCTGGGGGAGAACCCCTTAGGTGCGGTGCTCAATGTCAAAGCCCGCGACCCCTCGCAGTACGGCTCGGTGGCGGAATTTCTCGAGGAGGGCTCTGCTCTCTCGGCCTCCGGCGTGACCGTTATCGACCGCGTTAATTACTTCCAGAACAAGCAGGCCATCGATAGACTTTCCTCCATTATTTCTGTCGCCGACCGGCTAGGCTTTGTACTGACAGTGCTTCTTGCGGCCATCTCGATGCTTATCGCTTTTAACACCATCCGGCTTACCATTTATATCGCCAAGGATGAAATAGCAGTCATGCGCCTCGTCGGTGCTTCGACAAGCTACATTCAAGGACCGTTTGTGGTGGTTGGCATTATCTATGGCTTGGTGGCCACCCTCATTACTCTTATCATCTTTTTTCCCATTACGTATTTTCTAGCTAGAGTTACAGAGAGCTTCTTTGTCGGCTTCAATATCTTTTCTTATTATTTGCGCAATTTCTTCGAAATCGCTTTCATTATTCTCGTCTCTGGGGTGCTTATCGGCGCGCTCTCGAGTGTTCTGGCTATAAGAAAATATCTTAAGGTTTAAAAAAGTTGTGTTTATGTTATAGTCAGGACAGGCCGCTCTTGTGGGTCTAGTATCGGGGGTCTGTATGAAAACCAGAGAGTGGAAGTGTTACAAGTGCCGAGCGCGAAACGGCAAATATTTTGGCTTGTGTCAGCATTGTCACGCTGAAACGTTGGAGGAGTTCCGAGTCCAGATTGATCCGCAACCCGAGAAGAAACCGGAGAAGTTTGTGAATAAACTCCTACCACCCACTGCCGGAGACTAAACGAAAGGAGACCTAGACCCAGTTCAGACATTCAAAGGGGAGCCGAGCACACAGGCTCCCTTTTACTTGCTTAATTTAAGACGTGGGTATCTAATACAAAGAGAATCGTTCACTGGAGGCGATATGAGAATACTGCTTCTGGCTCTCTTCGTTTTGCTGCCGGCTTTAGGTCAGGCCCAGATACTGCCCGCGCGGCTCTACGCGGTGGGGGATTTGGACAGTAAGTCTCCTGATACCGAAGAAGTCTGTCGGATGCTGGTGCGGCTGTTGGAAGAGAATCCGCAGGCCCGCGTGCTTCTCTTGGGAGACATCTCTAACGACAATGATGGCAGTGCAGGCACTCCCGAAGCGTACGAACGTCTCGAGAGAACCTCTTGCGGTTCCATCCTACGCGTCGCCTACTCCCTGCCGGGTAATCACGACTATGATGGCGTACGGGCCGTAGGAGGCGTGCCATTCTTCTTCAACTACACCTTTAACCACGGTGTGCGCGGGAAGGGCTGGCAGGTCTTCGACTGGGGTGGCTGGAGTGTAATGCTCTTGAATAGCGAGGTGATGAGCACTACTGGCGGCAAGCTTAACAATCCGCTGGCAAAATTACAGCTGGACTGGATGGAGTGGGAACTGCGGGAACGTTACAAACGCCAGTGCGTGCTGACAGCGTATCACCGGCCGATGTTTTCGTCGGGTCGATTCGCCAGTCCGTCATGGGTTGGGCCGTTATTCAGGAAGTCCATTAAGTACGGCGTGGACTTCTATCTTGTCGGCCACGAACATATGTTTGCTAAGCTGCCCTCGCTCTTTCCAATCGACGGAAGGTCGCCGAGAGTAGATAGTGTCTACGGTATCGAAGGCATCATCGCCGGCGCCGGCGGAGCCGTTCCTCACTATCCAGAGCAAGGGAAACGCAAGTGGGCAAGGGAAGGGGAAGAAGTTGTCACGAATACTCCGGGTGTCGTTCAAATTGACCTCTGGCCGGGGAAGCTTCAGTGGGAATTCTTGCCCGTACCATCGCGACGCGCGCAGAGGAAAGAGTGGCCGTCCGGTATTACGGTGTGTCACGATAACCCCGGCGGTTACATCGAACCGCAAGTTGAGTAATGCATGGCCCCGCTCCGACCGAAGTCGGAGCGGGGCCTTTTCATAACAATCCTATAGGAAAATTATAATGGATGGTAAGTTTCTGGCAAAAAATAGTGATTCTGTTAATTTTTACATAACAATAAAATCAGAAACTAAACCAGAGGTTGGAAAGGAAGGAATCCTTCCCCCAGCTCCTCCTCATCCTCGTTCCTTCGGATTCCGTCGTTGCACAACCCCCTTCCTCGTTTTCATTACTGCGTTTAGTGGCAAGTTTCGTTAGTCAGTACCTTCGTTTAGCGGCGATGCTCACCCGTTGGCCAGGACGCCCGTCGCGGAAATGCCCGAGGCCTCAAAATCCATGTGCACTTGACCCACCCTCCCGTTCGCGCGCACCATCTGCCGTAGGTCAGAGAGGATACGGCAGATACTCCCTTACATTCTGGAATACGACAGATACTTTCCAGCATTCCCTTTCTTAATCTTTCCTTCACGTTCAAGTTGGTCTAGGTAGCGTGTGGCTGTTGCGTCAGAGATATGCAAAAGTTTCTCCACTTCATCATTCGTGATACTGCTTTGTTTCAGAAACATACTCATAATCTTTTCTAGCTTTTTACGCTTGCGGAATTGTATAGCTTCACGAGCCTTGATCAGAAGTTCGTGAGCTCGGCTAATTGAAAAAGCAGAGGCGATAACTTGTGGTTCGGGAACGGTAACAGGTGCGGAAGTAGCGGAAGATTCAGGTTGGGACACCGATTCAGGCTCGGGACTATGGGTTATAGGTGGAGTTTCAATGGCTGGCTCTTGCACAGGTTCAGGAGTCAACGGGGGTTCTAAAATCGGCTCTGGATTCAACGGCTCAGCGGGTTGAGGCGTTGGGGTTTCCTCGACCACTGCCGGTTCTGCAGTTGATTCGGATGCGGGTGGAGTTATTACTACCGGTTCAGGTTGGACCGGAGCAGGTTCGGCAACCGACTCGTTTGCTACAGGTTCAGTTGTAGTTTCTTCTGCCATTTTAAACTCTTTCGTAATTCACGTATCGACCAGTTTTCCCCACTTGGCGCACTTTACCTTCTTTCTCTAACTCGTCGAAATATCTGGTGGCGGTGGCGTCAGAAATGCCAAGCATTACTTCCACATCGTTATTGGTAAGAGGGTGATTAGTTTCCAGAAGCTCAAAAATTGCTTGTTTATTCCGTTTCTTTTCTTCCTGTTGCTTAGAAATGAAGCCGACCTCCTGCTTTTTAGAAGCAATAAAATAACCGAGTAGAAAACCGATAATTAGAGTGAATATATAGTACATAATTTAATTTTACACTAAAGTTCTTTAACGATTACCCTTTGCTCGATTATGTGTCTTGCAGAGCATCTGACAATTCTTGGCTGAAGTCGCACCACCTTTAACCCAAGCGGATACATGATCTGCTTCCATTTCGCCAAAACTCCAAATCTTGCTCTTGTTAGCATCGTGTCCAATAGCACAATGCGGGCAGTTTGATTTCTCTTTAGTTTCAGCTTCGCTAGTTTGTTTTGCATAAACAGCTCTTTTGATTGTTTCATCAAAAATCCGAACATCTAGCAACTTCGTATCAACTGAACCGCCAAGAATATATTCAAAAATACCTTTGCGATTTTTTATATACGGATCGCCATAGAGCTTACGCACATCTGCCGATACTTTTGCCGGACTATATGCCTTTTTGTGATACTCCTCGTATAATCGCCCCCACTCAAGCCCACGCATTTCGTTTTCTACATCGGTAAACACACTAGATACCCAGTCAATCACGCTGTTGAAATATTTCTTTAGCTCAGTGATGTTTTTATCGTGACGATGAAGCGTCATATAGCCCTCAATATTTCCCTTACTTACCCATTCAAGTGCTCGCTCTAAGAAATCCTGACGGTTCGCACTGCCTGATATATATGCGCCCCATTTCTGAATGTTCGCATTTTGGCGGTTGCTAAATTCCTCTCTTGCTAACGTCACGAATGACCCAGAATACACAGCATTGAGTAATTCCTGATTCCTAAGTGGGATTCCAGCAATATTAATCGTTTTAAACCAATCTTTTATTTCACTTTCTTCACCCTCACATTCGTAAATGAGTAATTTCGTTTCCCAAATCTTGGTTTTCTTGTTCTCTGCCATACCACTAAAATTTTGTTGCATCCCGTTTTCATCTTTAATGGCAAACTTTTCATTCACAAAACGCCCGATACTGGTGATACGTTGCTGTCCATCTAAAACTTCGAAAGTATCATCATTAACCTTATGGAAGTAAATTAACCCAAGTGGATATCCTTTTAGGATTGAATCAATAACTGCCGTCTCCCTTCCTTCTTCTGCATAAATATAGTTACGCTGATACTCTGGCTGAATTGTAAGCTTGCCAGATAACCCGAATAAACCCTTACCTTCAAGTTCGTTATAAACGAACCCTTCGCAGATTTCTTTGACAGTCATATTAGTTTTTAGAGTCGTTTTCATATTATTTTTTTCTGTGTCTTATCAGCACTCTCTGGAAGATCGGCTTTTTACCTATAAATGGATTATTATGTTTTTTAAAATGTGGCGACTTCCATTCATTACTCACTAATCCATTGGCGCTAGTTCCTATAATTTCAAATTGTTCTGGTGAATATTTGTCTAAAAAACTAACTGGCACACCCATTACGCCATCATAATCACTGGGAATAGCGTCAGTAAACGAAACTTCTATTGCGTCGTAGTTGTCATATTTATCATAGGATTTTTTACCTTTGATTTCCTTATGTTTACTATATTTTAAATTCTCACTCATTGTCATAAGTGGCAATGGTTGATGACGACGCCCATGATCAAGGTTCGTAAACCAACAAACATTTCTGAACTTTACCAAACCTGTTTCAGGATTGTATACGCCCTCACCGTATTCTTTGGCAAAAGGGGTAGAAAAATAGGCGTTTCCGGCATGGAAACCATTACCCAGCCACATTTTATCGGCCTTCATCAATGGAAAAATTTCCTTATACATAATTGCATTCATGTTGCCGATAATGACAAACTTTTTGTTGTAATCAAAGAGTTGTTTAACATATTCGCGGAATAGACTAAAGGGTGGATTTGTCACTATAATGTCAGATTGCTCCAGTAATTTTACGCACTCGGGACTTCTGAAATCGCCATCTTTCTCAAGCGGCATCCATTCGTTGTTTTTGTTTGCCTTTAACTGCTTAGCAACATCCTTCAAATTGAACTCGCCGTCGCCGTCCACATCCTGCACTTCATTAATAATAAATTTATTGGCAGTTATTTTTGGTCGACCTTTTGATTCTGATGGTTTTCTCACGATACTACCTTCATAGCCAGGGAGAAGAGAAGACTGTAATACAAGCTCCGTATTGGCAATCGGCGAAGGTTTGTAGCTGGTAGTAATAAGTTGTTTTAATCCAAGCTTGTTGAAATTAAGCACAAAATAACGAAAGAAGTTGCTCTCGAATGGGTCATCACAGTTGCAATAGACTACCTTGCCTCGAAATACATTAGGACTAAAATCCAAATATGCTTGAATTTCCTTTTGGATATCGCCATATTGGGTATAAAACTCGTCGTTCTTTGCCCGTTTCGCATTTGTAAGATTTTTGTTTGCCATAAACTTATTTGCCTCTAGCTATATCTGCTTGCAATGATAGCCATTGGTCACCTGCAGCTTCTATTTCTTCCGGAGTAGGTTCATCACCCTCTTCCATACGCAAACGACGGGCATCTAAAGTTTCCCCATTATAAGTCCAGTAGCCAGGACCTTGAGGCCACCACTTGCTACCTAATGCTGAAGCGGCAGCTTCAGAGGAGGACATCTCTCGACCATCGAATACAACATGTTTTTGGTCTGGAGCTACTATACATATAATATTTTCATCACGGACAAACTTAAGCTCCGCTCCGGCTGGAATACCTACCATTTTAAAATTGAAAGCCGATCGCTTTTTCCTTGCTATCTCAATAGCAATCGCATCCTCTTTTGTCTCAATACCAGTATTTCTACCAGGTGTAACTTCTTTTAAGGTGAGTAGCTTGAGGATAGCAACTACTCGTTCTGGAGCCACATTAAAAAATTCTCTTTTCGGATTTATTCGGTAGTCGCCGAAAGCATCATGGAATGCTCTTTCTACTTGATTCATGTCTTTTACCACCGCCGCGTAGTAACATTCAAAAGGCATTGGCACGGCCGATGAGCGCGATAATTCAAGCATTCGTTGCTCGACTGAATTAGTCGTTTTTCCTATCTTGACATACCCAGGCATTGCCTCGTTGATTAGGATGTATATAGTCCCTCCCATGCATAAGATAATCCCACAAAATCATCATTTTTGAAACTTACTAATTTATCAACGGCTCAACCCATTGAGCCGTTAGCTAAAAAGTCTAATTTCTGTTAATTTTTAAGTATGGAAGGCAAGATTATTAAATACATCAAAACAGAACACGACCCAGAAGTAATTCTTCTTGCCGGCTCTCGCGCAAAAGGAAAAGAAACTAGCGGAAGTGATTGGGATATATTTCTTCTTGGTCCAAAGAAAGGAAATGGCGGGTTTATAGATTTTGAGGGTGAGCGTCTGGATATTACTTTTAAGAACTGGCCAGACGAGGATAAACCGCTAACTATTCCGTCAGGCCCACTATGGCCGTTAAAAATTCTGCTTGATAACTCTGAGGGTAA
This sequence comes from Candidatus Zambryskiibacteriota bacterium, assembly GCA_016180955.1. Lineage (GTDB taxonomy): Bacteria > Patescibacteriota > Minisyncoccia > Phycocordibacterales > Zambryskibacteraceae > UBA5004. Next base: position 88,986 of record JACPAD010000001.1, on the reverse strand, counting down.
GCTCTCTAAAGTTTTAACTAAAACAGAGGAAGATTTTAGTAAAGGTCCACTAACTCTATATAAAAATGGTGTCTTGGAGCGATTTGAGAAATTAGATAGCTGGAAACTCAAGATAGAAAAATATTGTGATAATCCTATGGTGGAATTTTTCTATGCTGGAGTATTTTATGAATTTGCCATACGAGCCTGGTTTGAACTTCAAGATAAGTGGTCTTTAGCTCCCGTAGAAGCAATCAGGGTTATTAAATTAGAAGACAAAGATTTTTATGAATTGCTGAATTCTTTTACCACTTCTATTTCTGCGGAAAGAATAAAATTTACAAAACAAATACTTGATAGGCTAAATAATTTGAAATGAAACCCTCATTCATAGACCACATAGTTTTGATAGTTAAGGATCTTAAGGAAACTGAGAAGTTCTATACTGCCTTTTTAGGTAGCCCATCCCATTTAGATGAGGAATATATGGCATATAAAATAGGAGAATCAACGATATACCTTGCGTTGTCTGATGGAGACTTCCAAAAGATTGATAAAGACAAAGGTAGTCTAAATCATTTGGCTTTTGGAGTGAGGACTGCCGAAGAATTAAGAGGTTTTGAGAAAGTTCTTAATGAAGCTGGTATCTATAATAACGGAGTGAAGATTGATAAGTATGGAAATAAGGAATTTATCTGGTTTGATGACCCGAACGGATACAGATTGGAATTTTATTGTAGACCAGAATAAAAATTTGAAGTAATGGAAGAAAATATTACAATTCCTTGGTTAGCTTCACTACTTACCTTAATTGCAATTCCTTATGCCTTTTTGCAATGGATGCTTTATAAGTCTAAGCATAAAGTAGTTTTTGTCCCTTCAGAAACATATTATGAAGTTACTCTTGTCGACCACCCCAATAAACCGCAGTCCTTATGGCTACATTTAATGGTTAAAAATCGAGGATTTGAAGTTTCTCGAAATGCCGAGGCATACATTACTAAAATTTGGGAAAAAGAAGGTTCAAAATTTAATGCATTAGCTAGTTTTAGGTCGCCTGTTAAATTAAAGTGGGCACACGAACCATCAATAGCTCCAATTGACATTCTACCAAAACACTCTAGGCGCTTAGATGTCTGTTATATCTGTGACAATGAAGAAATTTTACATCTTATGGCTGAGGGTTATCCCAGTGGAACAATTAGAAATGCTTTGCCGGTAGGAAATTATTTATTTGAAATAGTAATAGTCAGTAAAAACGCTCTGAGACCTACAAGATTTTTATTTTTAGTAGAGTGGGATGGTAAATGGGAAAATTTTAGAGGCAAGAGCTACGTCAGGAGCTTTAGATTAACTAAATCTCCAGCAAAATCTTTTAGATTTTACAATAATGTTTTGTTTTAAAATTTTCTCGCCCCTTTCCGCTCATTCCATTCAAAAAAGTCTTATCACCGCCAACATTGAAAGTATGATAGCGGAAAGGGGCGAGGCCAAGCCCAGCGCCGAAGGCGCTGGGCGGTAAGGTTAATCTGCATTATAATTTCTGGAAATAGGTTCGGATTGGGTCATACAAAGCAGCCTCACCTCATTTTCGGGGAATTTTTGGCGCGCGGCGCGGAGCGCCGAGTATGGAAATAAAGGGGAATCTTCTATACGCCGGTCGTGGAGGGTGGGGTTCAGAAAATCCAAAGCCGGAAGATTTTGGAGGGGAGATTTTTAAATACTTGGGTTCGGGTCGGTCGTTCTGTTTCGTGTGTGCGCTTGACCCACCCGCCCTTTCGCGCGCACGTTCTTCGCATTAGCGAAGCTCCCTTGATTTACAGTTTGACACAAATATCTTACACTTTAGTAGCTTTGCTCTGTAATTCGTAATACGTCCTGTCAAAATCTTTTATTTATTTAATACAACATCATGACTGATTCATATCCTTACATGCTTTCTAATAACAAAATTGAGGCAATTCTTACAAAAATAAGAACTGCTGCTAAACCTACTAAATTCACTCATGAATTTTTAAAAAATTTAGGATTTTCTAGCTCTAATGACCGAGCCATTATCCCGCTTTTTAAAAGACTTGGTTTTATCACGGAGGAGGGAACGCCTACAGAATATTACGACAGACTCAAGGATGAGACGGATTGGCAATTTGTTCTTGGGGAAAGAATGAATGAGTTATATCGGGATCTATTTAATATTAATACTGAAATCCAAAAAGCAAGTGATAGTGAAATTAAGGGAGCAATTTCACGTACAACGGGCAAGGATGAAGCAAGTGTTGGCAGATACTTAGCAACATTTAAGACGCTTGCGGCTTTGGCAAAATTTGGTGTTTCTCCACGCGTGAAAGAAAAACCAGTTGATGAGAAAAAGGATAAGGATATTATGCTACCACTTAAATTGCCTATTGAGAATGGAAAACAGATAGAATTCTGTCAAAACATTCAAATTCACTTACCAGCTACTACCGATATCAGCGTTTATAACGCAATATTTAAGAGTATTCGGGATAATTTACTTGGAGAATGAAGCATTATCACGTCTCGCGTCTTAAAAAGATGGTTTTCAATGGCCTTCTTGCTCAACAGGACCTGAAAACTTTGGAAAATGAAGGAATTGGGATTCGCGTTCCACTAAGCCCTGTAGCAAAGATAGAGGAAACAGACTTTAGTCCGATTTTAATTCATGAGGCTAGTCGAATGGCCACGGTGTATGCCTTGTTTTATTGTATTGAAAATGCTGTTCGGGAGCTCATAGACGATAGGCTTAGCGAGAGGCACGGCGCTGGTTGGTGGGAAACTAATTGTGTGAGTGAAAAAATTAAAAAAGCGTCAACTGATTTAAAAGAGAAAGAGGAGAAAAATAAATATCATACCCCTAGAGCATCAGCGATGATTGGTTATACTACTTTTGCGAATTTATCACAGCTAATCATAAATAATTGGCAGGATTTTTCTGATTTATTCCCTGACCAACATTGGGTTTCTTCTCGTTTGAACGATCTGGAATTATCTCGAAATATAATTATGCATACAGGCTTGCTACCAGAACTTGAGGTGGGGCGAATAGAAAGTATTGCACGAGATTGGACTAGGCAAGTTGGATAAACTTAACCATGAATTACTTTCTCTACACTAGAAAATCTACAGATGTCGAAGACAAACAAGTACTTTCTATTGAAGCCCAGCTTTCAGAATTAAGAGCTTTAGCCAAGAAAGAAGGTCTGCCTATTACAGAAGAATTCGTGGAAAAGCGCACGGCTAAAATGCCTGACAGACCTGTCTTTAACGAAATGGTCAAAAAGATTCAAAAGGGCGAGGCGCAAGGTATTGTGTGCTGGAAATTAGATCGCCTTGCCCGTAATCCGGTAGACGGCGGACAGATCAGCTGGATGCTTCAGCAAGGCATTATTCAGCACTTGCTTATACACGATAGAAGTTACTACCCCACAGACAATGTCTTAATGATGTCTGTGGAGTTTGGTATGGCCAACCAATTTATTAGAGATTTAAGTACTAATGTAAAAAGGGGGTTAAGGGCAAAGGTTAAGCGAGGCGAATTTCCAAGCACCGCTCCCACTGGATATTTAAACGATACAAGGAGAAGAACTATTGTGGTGGATAGAAAGAAAGCTCCAATACTCAAACAAGCTTTTGAGCTTTATTCAAACGGCGATGCTCGGCTGGAAGATGTTTCTAATTTTCTTTACGAGAGAAATGTTAGAACCATAAGCGGAAAGAAAATGCACAAGGATAGAGTTAAGTGGATTCTTTCAAATCCATTCTATTATGGCCACTTTTTCTATGGTGGAGAAATTCACGAGGGTAAGCATCCTCCGATAGTTAGTAAGAAACTCTGGGATAAAGTCCAAGATGTAATCCTTGAGCGAGGCCATCCTATGAAGCCACATAATGAGCCAAAAGCTTTCTGCGGGCTTCTACGCTGTGCTACTTGCGGGATGATGATAACGGCAGAGGATAAGGTTAAAAGACAGAAGAACGGCAATGTCCATAAATATATTTATTACCATTGCACGAAGAAGTCCAAAACGACTCCTTGCAACGAACCGCATATAAGAGAAGAAGCGCTGTTAGAACAGGTTAACGAAATCCTCAACGGCTCATCTATGCCGAGCCGTTGGGCTGAAGAATTTGAAAAGTTAATGAAAGAAGATGAAAAGAAGGCCGAGCAAGAAAGCGCAGTAATAATTGAAGACCTTCGAAACAGGGTTTCTACTATCTCCGAGAAAATACAGAGACTCTTAGATATCTACATAGCCCAAGACATAGACCGAGAAACCTATCTCAAAGAGCGCTCAAAACTTTTCTCTAATAAGAAAAGTTTTGAAGAGAAAATAAGTAATTTAGAAAGGAACGCTAAAGCGTGGCTCGAACCGATGCAGGAATGGCTAAATGTGGCTTCAAGCTTAGCTGAAGCCGCTCAAAGGAACGACCTCCCCTCCAAAAAATCTCTACTCCCAAAATCTTCGGCTCGAACCCGACCGGCGTATAGAAGATTCCCCTTTATTTCCATACTCGGCGCTCCGCGCCGCGCGCCAAAAATTCCCCGAAAATGAGGTGAGTTTTATAGAGGCTGCGGGACTTGGACTCGAACCAAGATACGCAGATCCAGAATCTGCAGTCCTACCATTAGACGATCCCGCAATATACGTTAAGATACAGGAATTTTAAGCTTTTTTCAATTACGATTATGTTAGCATGACCATGGACAGTTATTAGGAGGTAGAAATGCGAAGTGCATTAGCTTGCATTCTGGTGCTGGTTCTATTTCCAGCCGTGTTTTCGGGACAGGGTCAGGCCGGGATTGACCTCAAGAATCACCCTGAATTCTCCGCCGAGAAAATCCAGTCTCAGTTCGTGCTTGGGCGTTGGGTAATGAAGAGGTCCCGCTTCGAGAAGCGCGGCGGCCAGATGTACTGCAATAACGAGCTCTTTGCCTACGGGCAGAAGATCTTCATCTGGGATGACTCGGTCTTCTGCGGCAGAATGGCTCAAGTGTTTGGCGAAGTCCTGAATGGAGGAATCGTCACGATTGTGGTCTTCAGCATGGGTCAGAGTCTGCAAAACCCTTCTTCATTGAAGGACAATCTGGTGCAAATACCGCAAGAAAATCTGGTCGTGGTTGGATTCAGAGATGTCGCTGACTTTCTCGCTCTCCGTCCATCCAACAACGATCAAGTCAACATGGTCGTCTCGGAGATCTACTCTTTGTCTCTCGGCAGGGTGATGGACCTCTTGGGCGAAGCTCTTGCCGACTAGCCGCCAGAAAGCCGTCGTGCTTTCGGGCGGCTTTCATTTGATTCGATGAAATTCGTGGCGCTTCTTGGTACTAGATAATACGGTACAGCGCTGACGATTCTTTCGTCAGCGCTGTGGTTGGGTTTCGGCACGCCTGAGGTCTTCGTCAATGCGTGCAAGTTCCGCCTGCTCGCGAGCATCGTGGGGATTGAGCTTGAGCCGATCAAGCACGAGCTGCTTGGTGGCGATGAGCAGGCCCACTGGCCACTTTCGCGGGTTTGAATAGTCTACCAAGGGCTCCTCCCGGGTACGTTTCTGGAATTATATTGTAAGATAAGGCCCATGCCGATACAACCACTTAATCTGAAAAAATCAGGACTAGACCACAAAGAATGGCAGCTGCTCAAGAAGCTCAATACTCCGGCCAAAATTCAGGACTTCCTTAATTCCCTTAAATTCAATTTTGAAAAAGAAGGAGAGACCAATAGCTCCGTGAGTTTAACGTTAAAAAGGCGCAAGGCTCAATGCTTCGAAGGGGCTCTCTTGGCTGCCGCAGCGCTTTGGGTACAGGGTCAGAAACCACTTCTTTTGGATCTTAAAACAATTCGGCCTGATTTCGATCATGTGGTTGCATTATTCAGAGAAGGGAAGTGCTGGGGCGCAATTTCGAAGACCAATCACGCCGTGCTTCGCTATCGCGAACCGGTTTATAAAAGCGCGGGCGAACTGGCCATGTCCTATTTCCACGAATACTTTCTGCCAAGCGGCAAGAAAACTTTGAGAAATTTCTCCAAACCTTTCGATCTCTCGAAACACGGAACAGCATGGCTTACTACAAAAGAAAACCTTACCAGTCTCGCTTACAAACTCGACCACTCGCCCCATACCAGAATCCTTTCCAGTAAACAAATTAAAGACCTCCGCAAAGCAGATCCGATTGAAATAAAAGCAGGAGAAATCAGAGAGTATCTTTGAGGTAAGCACTCTCGCGAATGCCGAGAAATATCACGAAAGCGACGACGAAGAAAATTGTAGTAAAAGCAAGGATTTGAAGGGTCAGTGCACCAATAAGAGCACCGAGAATAATGCCGACCGGTCTGACTAAGCGAAAGATACTCAACATGCCCGTTTCAGAAGCGCTAATCTGTTTGAAGAAATAACTCTCTGTTGTAATCTCAACAATACTCGCGCCCACGCGTGAGAGAAGAAGGATTAGAAGCCAAGCGGCAAAGACTTTGTCGAGGAAAGGCATAATAAGAAGAGCGGACCCGGTGATAAAAAAACCCAAGGACATCATCTCTTTCTCACCCCAGAAGCGATCGGCCAATTCTCCCACGGGCCATTCAAATATCACAAAAGGCAAAAGCATTATCGTAAAGATGATGCCAAGTTCTCTCCACGCGAAACCAAGTTCATTATGAAGGTAGAGAGGAGTGTAGATGACCATAAGCGTAAAGAATATCTCTAAGACTAATTTAGCTAGAGTAACACGGCGAATATTGGCGGAGTGCCGCCACTTTTTGAAAGGCAACGGTATTGGCTCTTTATGATGATTGTTTTTAATTTTGAAAGAGTTTGACAAAAGAAGCACGGCAACGATAAGGAGTGCCGCCCCAACAAGATAAACTGGCCTGACATTATCGTCTCTGGCTATCAGAACGACCAAAAGCGGCCCGAGCATGATGCCGCCGTTTAAAAAGATGCTGTAAAGCCCTCTCAACTCGCCGGTATGGCGATCTACGGAAAGCTCTTCAAGAAAAATGTCGAGGCAGTAGTAGATCATATAAATCACACTTGAATAAGAGAGAAAGGCAATAGCTACTCCCGCCGCACCTGTAGCCGTGGACATATAAAGGCCGGATAAAAATGCAATGACGAGAAAAAGAAAAAGTAAAAACGATTTATCCAAAACTTTCAAAAATCTCGGCGCCAAAAAGAAAAGAGTAATATTGCCCATGGCCCCCAGGATGAATAGCAGGCTAACGATCCACGAAGGAAAGAAAATACTTAGAAACGAGGAGTTGATATATAGAAGCAATCCGAAATTAAGCGAGATAAAAAAGGCGAGCACGAAGATCCTGATAGTCTTCCACATACCTTAAGTATAGCAAATACAATTTGTCAACTTCATGTACTAGACACCGAGGATAACAGGAATGACGATGGGTTTTTTGGCTGTCCTCTGAAATAAGAAGCGGGAAATGTCTTCGGTTACCACGTTCTTGACGTGGTCGAAGTTGATGGGGTTGGAGCCCGCGGCGGCGGATTCGATGGAGCGCTTGATGATCACTCTGGCCTCGCTTAAAAGCTCTTGCGATTCGCGCAAGTAGACGAAGCCGCGGGCGATGATATCCGGACTCTTCTTCAAACGGCCGTTTCGGGTATTGATAAGGGCGATGATGACAAAGATGCCATCCTCGGCAAGCATCTTCCTGTCGCGGATGACTACTTCGGAGATATCTCCGATGGAAAGCCCTTCGACAACCATATCGTCCGATGGCGCTTTTTCCGTAAGCTTCAAGAACTGGCGGCCTTCGTCACGGATTTCGATGATAGAACCGTTCTCGGGCACAATAATATTCTCGCGCGGACAGCCAAGAGAGGCCGCCAGTTCGGCGTGCATCTTGAGGCGGAAGTGGCTGCCGTGCACCGGCATGAAGTATTTGTAATTAATCTGCTTATGTATCCACTCAAGTTCGCCCCGTTTGCCGTGTCCCGAGGTGTGGACGTCGGAGTCGAGGTAGGTAATAATCTTGGCGTCATGACGGAAAAGGTTATCTTTGAGCTTCTCGACGGCGCGGTCGTTGCCCGGGATAACAGAGGAAGATAAGACAATGGTATCGGAACGCTCCAGCCGCACGTATTTGTGGGTCTTATTGGACATGCGCATCAGGGCGGCAAATTCCTCGCCTTGGGCGCCGGTGGCGATAATCATAATCTTGTTGGGCGGATATTTTTCAATCTCTTCGATAGGGACAATGTCGGTAGTGTCGACGAGGTTTAGGTGCTTGATAATCTCCACGTTGGTCTTCATGCTGCGACCTTCGATCAAAACCTTTCTGCCGTAGCGGCGGGCGCTCTTCAAGAACTCGATAATGCGCTCCACTTGGGAAGCAAAGGTGGCGATGATGATGCGGCCGGGAGCGTCCTTGACTATAGCGTCGATATTTTTAAGTATCGAGGCCTCGGAGGGCGAGAAACCGGGCTTCTCGATGCCGGTCGAATCCATGGTAAAGAGAATGATGTTCCTGTCCTTGAACATCTTGTATTGCTCAAGCTCTTTCTCCGCGACAACGCCGTTCTCGTTCTCGACGCGGACATCGCCGGTATTGACGATGTCGCCGTAAGGGGTCTCGATGATGATGCCGGTTGAGTCGGGTATGGAGTGAGTAAGACCGAAGAAGCGCACTTTAAAGTTTGGCGAGATGGGGATGGATTGGTCGCCGCTGTCCACGATGCGGATATCGAGCGGAGGAAGATGAGGGAACTCCGCTTGGCGCTTTCTGATGAGGAGCGCGCCGAACTCGCGGGTGTAGATTGGCGGGTTGCCAAGACGGGTAATGAGATAAGGAATGCCGCCGATGTGGTCTAAGTGGCCGTGGGTAATGACGAGGGCGCGGATCTTATCCTTGCGGTCCTCGAGATATTTGACGTTGGGCAGGATATAGTCGATACCCGGCGTATCGTCGTCGGTAAACTGGATGCCCGCATCAATGACGATAATGTCGTCCTTAAATTCGACGACCGTCATATTTTTGCCGATCTCCTCGACGCCGCCGAGAGGAATGATGCGCAAAGCGTCATTAATAGGAGGGATTATGTCTGCTGGCTTCTTCATCGGTATCGCGCTTTGGCCATGTCGTCGAATAGACTTATGCCGTAAGCTGCTTGCAAATTTAGTAGAAAGCATAATTATTTAATTTTTAATCCAAAAATATTTTCCACACCTTGTCTGTCTCCACGAACCAGTCCCGAATATTGAGGAATCTGTCTTGGGAGACGGAGAGAGAAATAAGCTCGACTCCCTTGAGCTTTTCCGGCACTATGTATAGGAAACTCGGAGAGTAGAGGAAGACTGCCGGCATATCCTTCTTCAACTCCTCGTAGAATGTATTGTAACTTTCTTCCACCTCTTCTTTGTTGCTCAGCGTTCTGATCTCTTCCAAGAGCCGGTCAGTCCTGGAATTGGCGTATAAAGCAATGTTTAAGCCGGGGTCAGAGCGTTGCGAGGAATGCCAGAATGGGTAGAGGTCCGCTTCTCTGCCTACCACTTCTCCGAAGAGAAGCGCGTCGAAGTGTCTCGGCCTGATGACGCTCTGGTTAAGCTCGCCCGATTCGAAGTATAAAACCTCGACTTCGGCCCCGAGCTCTTGCCAGCTTGCCTTTAAGAGCTCGCTTACCAGACGCAATTCTGGAGCGTCGCCGGTAGAGATGGAAAACGACAAGGATATTTTAGCATTGCCGGATTTTTTTTCAAGTACACCGGTCTCATCATTCGGTTTCCAGCCATTTTCAGTGAGAAGCTTTCTGGCCCTTACCATTCTCTCTTCCGAAGAAAGTTCTCTATGTTCTGTCACCCAAGAAAAAAGTGTCGCCGGCAGTGGCCCGTCGATAGCCGTACCATAGCCACCGAGCACTTCTTCCACGATTTTCTCTTTCGGCGCTGCCATGTCGAGCGCTTCCCGTACCTCTTTATTTAAAAGTACTCGCGACTGACTTTGATTAAAGAAGACGGCGAAGATTCTCGGCAACGGCGCGCTGATAATCTCCGCGTTTCCTAAATTAAGTTCCGAGAGGCGCTCCGGCGAAATGCCCGCGATACTCTCAACCCCGCCCTTTTTATAAGCTTCGATAAGAGCCGTCTCGGACGGATAGAAGCGGAAAGATAAATTTCTTACAAACACAGTTTTGGCCAAAGTGCCTTTGAAAGGCGAGAGTCTGTAGTAGTCCGGAATGCCGCCGTCATTTCTCTCGACACGGCCTATCTTGTAAGGACCGGAGCCGACAGGCAAAGTATTGAACTGGCTAAAGGAGAACTCATCGTCAGTAACATTTTTCCAGATGTGGTGCGGGAGGATGCCGGTAGTTAAGTTATATATGAAGGGAGTATAAGCTTTCTTCAGAGTAAATCGCACCGTGCGCTCGTCGACTTTCTCTACAATCACCCCGTCCCAATTACCCCGTCGAGGGCTCTTGATGAGCGGGTCGGTAATCTTACTGACGGTAAAAACAACATCGTCTGCCGTGACAGGTATGCCGTCGTGGAAGCGCGCGCCTGAAGCGATGGTCACGGTGTAAACTAGTCGGTTCTCGGAGATACTAACTTTTTCGGCCAAGTTGTTGATGATTTCTCCTTGGGGAGTGACGCGCAAAAGGCCGGAGTAGATGAGTGCGGTAAGATTTTTGTCCGCTTCCGAGAGTGCTAATACCGGATTAATGAAGCGAGGATTGCCGACCACCCCTTCAGTTAAAGCGCCGCCTTCGGTAGGGACTTGGACAAGATAAGCGTTGCTTACCTGCCAGATAAGAGAGAAACCGGAGAGGATAAAAAATGCCGTAAAGAAGTAGAAGACCGCTTTTTCCGCAAGAGTAAAAGACTGGATAGTCCGGCGGACAGAGCGCTCTCTAGGTATTTGAAAGCGTCTCCGTAGGAGGGCTTGTAATTCTTTATAACGCATTGAGTTAACGAACAACAAGAAGAGGTGTCAGCGCGGAGAGCGCGAAAAGGACGGCAATGAGAATGGTGGCGTTGAAAAGAGTTTTCTCGAATCCGCGGCGCATGAAGCGATACCCAGTGCCCGAATCTGAGCCGAAACCGGCACCGAGGCCTGCTTCAGAGCGCTGGAGAAGCACCCCTATAACCAGAAGGATACTTAAAGCAACTTGAATATAAGGAAGATAAGACATTCTAGGTTCTAGCTGCTAGGTTCTAGGGACTAGCAGCTAGAAGCTGGTGAAATGTTACCTTAATTTCCCTAAATAGGCAATTTGTGTATGATGGATGATTATGGAGAAAAAAACTGGTTCAAATTCAAGAATTATCCCTTTGGGAGACAGGGTGCTCTTAAGGCCTTTTAGCGAAGAGGCCATTCGACGGGCTCAAGGCAAGAAGCCAATGACAGATTTTGTTTTGCCTGAGTCGATGACCAAAGAGAAGTCGGCTCAAGGCAAGGTACTTGCAGTTGGCGAGGGTAAAATTGTTGACGGTAAATTGGTACCAGTGCGCATTAGAATAGGTGACACGGTTCTCTTTTCCAAATATGGCTACGACGAAGTTGAACAAAATGGCGAAGAACTCTACTTGTTAAAAGAAGATAATGTACTAGCAGTAATCAAAAATGGCTAAAAAAATTCTATTCAATCAAGAAGCAAGAGATGCTTTAAAGCGCGGCATCGATGCCGTTGCCGATGCGGTTTCCATAACCCTTGGTCCGCGTGGCCGGAACGTCGTCTTGGACAAGGGCTACGGCTCTCCGACTGTGACCAACGACGGCGTAACAATTGCCAAAGACATTACCTTGGCGAATAAGTTCGAGAACATGGGCGCCGAGATTGTAAAAGAAGTGGCCAGTAAGACCAACGACACTGCCGGCGACGGCACTACCACTTCTATCGTTTTTACTCAAGCACTTGTCGAAGCCGGCTTCAAGAAATCACTAGTCACTGCCAACTCTATGGCAATACGGCGCGGTATTGAAGCTGCCACGCATGATGCAATCGAAGCTCTTAAGAAAATGAGTAAGCCCATCAAGAGTGACGCGGAAGTGCGGCAAGTAGCCGCCATTGCCGCCGAGTCTGAGGAAATCGGCACTATTATTGCAGGTACGATTAAAAAAATTGGCAAGGACGGCGTGGTGACCGTCGAGGAATCCCAGTCTTTCGGCATCGACTCCGAAATTGTCGAAGGGCTGGAATTCGACAAGGGCTACATATCGCCTTACATGATTACCAATCCGGAGAGGATGGAAGCGGAGTACCGTGACCCGGCCATTCTTCTGACAGATAAAAAGATCTCCACTATCAAAGAGCTCTTGCCGCTCCTTGAGAAACTTGCGGCAACAGGCAAGAAAGATTTAGTCATCGTTGCAGACGACGTGGACGGGGAGGCCTTAACTACTTTCGTACTCAATAAACTCCGTGGCTCGTTCAACGTCCTTGCTGTCAAAGCCCCGGGCTACGGTGATAAGAAAAAGGAAATGCTCGCCGATATTGCCGTCACTATCGGTGCTAAAGTGATTTCCGACGAAGTTGACCTTAGATTCGAGACTGCCGAACTCAACGTCCTCGGCCGTGCCTCACGGGTAGTTTCGACCAAAGATAATACTATTATTGTCGGCGGCAAGGGCAAGAAAGCTGACGTTGTAGCCAGAATTCAGAGTCTTCAAACAGAGAAAGAAAACACGGATTCAAAATTCGATATTGAAAATTTGGAGAAGCGCATAGCCAAGCTTGTGGGAGGAGTAGCGGTCATCAAAGTCGGCGCCGCTACCGAGACCGAGATGAAATATTTGAAGTTGAAAATCGAAGATGCCGTCAATGCTACCAAAGCTGCTATCAGCGAGGGTATTGTCGCCGGCGGCGGCAGTGCTTTCGCCAAAGTTTCCAAGAAAATTGAAACTAAATTTAAAGAATCTCATAAAGCTATCGAAGCTAGCGAAGCCAGTGAAGCTGAATTTACTGCTGGCTATACGGCAGTGATTGAGGCGCTTAAGGAGCCGCTTCGCCAGATTGCCAAGAATGCTGGCAAGGACGAAGGGGTAGTGGTCAACGAAGTGCTCAAAGGTGGCACAGCTTCTGGCTACGACGCCTTGAAGGACGAGTTTGTAACAAACATGTTTGAAGCCGGCATCGTTGATCCGTTAAAAGTGACTAGATGCGCGCTCGAAAACGCCGCTTCCGCCGTAGCCATTCTCCTTACTACCGAAGTGGCTATTGCAGATGAACCAGAATCTAAACAAGAAAAGTACAACCACGCTCCAGGGATAGATTATTAGAGGTGTGCTAAAATAGCAGTATGTCATCACTAATGATAATTTTGCTTATTGTCGCTGTTTTAGTACTCTGGGTTATTTTTGTTTATAACTCTTTCATTCGTCTTATTAACAGGGCAAAGGAAGCGTGGGCCGATATCGACGTTCAGCTCAAGCGTCGCTATGACCTAATTCCAAATCTTGTCAACACAGTCAAGGGTTATGCCATACACGAAGCCAGCGCTTTTGAGAATGTTACCAAGGCTCGCGCCGCCGCCGTCTCCGCCGGCAGTTTAGCTGAAAAGAGCCAGGCCGAGAATATGCTCACAGGCGCACTCAAATCAATCTTTGCTATTGCGGAAGCCTATCCGGACTTGAAAGCTAATCAAAATTTCGCCAAACTCCAAGACGAACTCGCCGACACCGAGAATAAAATCCAAGCCGCCCGTCGCTTCTACAATAGAAACGTTCGCGACCTCAATACGAAGGTGGACACCTTTCCTTCCAATATTATTGCTAGTCTTTTCAAGATAGTGAAAATGGATTATTTCCAACTTTCTGAAGAGGCGGCGCGCGAAGCAGTCAAGGTAAATTTCTAATTTTCAGTTTTCAATTTTCAATAAATTTTCATTGAAAATTCTAAATTCTAAATTGAAAATTCATGAACCTCTACACCCATCAGGATAGAAACATCTTAAAGACGTGGCTATTCGTGACCATGTTCTTTGTGCTCGTCATTCTGTTGGGTTGGATGATTTCTTATTACTACGATAATCCGGCTATTCTTTACTCTGCTTTTTTCTTGGCGCTCTTTCTAAACATCTTTTCCTACTGGTTCTCGGACAAGATTGTACTGAAGCTCCATAAGGCAAAGCTAGTCGCGCGGCAAGATTTCTTCGATCTCTGGAACATTACCGAGAATCTCTCGATTGCGGCAGGACTGCCAATGCCTAAGCTTTATGTTATTGATGACCTTGCTCCGAATGCTTTCGCCACTGGCAGGAACAAGAAACACGCGGTTGTCTGCGTCACTACTGGTCTGCTAAATTTGCTGGATAAAAATGAACTGGAAGGAGTGATTGCTCACGAACTCTCACATATCGGCAATCGTGACATGCTGCTCTCAACTATCGTAGTCGTGATGGCCGGCTTTGTGGCGTTGCTCTCGGATATGTTTATGCGCTCACAGTTCTGGGGCAGTCGCGACAGAAATCATGCCGGCGGCGGAGCGCTTCTGATAGTTGGCCTTGCGCTTGCGATACTTGCCCCGCTCGCGGCCACCCTCATCCGCCTGGCTATCTCGCGCAAACGTGAATTTCTGGCCGACGCCTCCGGCGCACTTTTAACTCGTTACCCGACCGGTCTGGCTAACGCATTACTTAAAATTAGCCAAACCGGTCAACCCCTTAAAACAGCCAATAACGCCAGCGCACATCTTTTTATCTCAAGCCCCTTCGGCAACTTAAAAACTTCCAAGTTTCATGACTTATTTTTGACCCACCCGCCCGTGGCAGAGAGAATTAATGCATTACTTGGGCACCAATAACATGAGTACTGATAGCGCAAAGCAAGAAAAATTGCAGAAGCGAATCTTGGAATTAGAAGCGCAAGTTCACGACCTTAAAAAAGATTTGATTCATGATGCGCTCACGGGACTTAAGACGCGAAATTATTTTGAACAAGAAAGTAAAACCCACTTCGATTCCGCTATCAGCGAAGATAGCGGAGAAAGACGAGCAAAGTCTAGTTTGAAAAATCTCAGCTTTATATTTTTTGACATCGACCACTTTAAAAAGATTAATGACACTTATGGGCATGCCGCCGGTGACGAAGTGCTCAAAGCGGTAGCCAAGAGAATCGAGAAGGGTGTGCGCAAGAGAGATATTGTCTCGCGCTGGGGAGGGGAAGAGTTTGTTGTTATAATGATTGGTGCTAATGAAAAAAGTGCCATAGCCAAAGCCGAGAGTATTCGTAAGGGTGTAGAGCACTTAAGCTTCGATAATATTTCTAAAATAAATGTAACGATAAGCGCCGGCATTGCCAGCCGGGAAAAGGATGTCGCTTTTGAAGAAACAATCAAGCGCGCCGACCAAGCTCTCTACCGAGCCAAGGAAACCGGGCGCAACAAAGTAGTTTCTTATTTGGAACTTAAAGCTGGTGGATAAGATTTTAAAAGAAAAAATACTTGCGGCCGCAAGTATTTGGTATAATTGATTTTAAGATGCGGAAAGGGAAAATTCAGAAGAAGATTTTACTTTTACTGCTTGCTGGATTGAGTTTGAGCATGAGCCGGTCGCCCAAGCACCACTTCCGGGTTATTAAAGATTTACAAAAAGAATGGCGAGAAATAGATAAGAAAACCTTAGAAACAACCATTGCTTCCTTGTATAAGTCCAAATTAGTTGATGAGAAAGAGAACAAAGACGGCACTATTACCTTTATCTTATCTCACGAAGGCAAGCATGCGGCACTGACATACGATCTGGACAACCTTACAATCGCAAGGCATCTTTGGGACGAGAAATGGAGGATTATCATTTTCGACATACCGGAGAAGAAAAAGAGTGTGAGGGAAGCGTTACGACATCACTTGAAGAAACTTGGATTCAAAAAACTTCAGCACTCGGTCTTTGTCCTGCCGTTCAAATGCCGCTCTGAGATAGAGTACTTGATAGAATTCCACAACGTCAGGCGCTTTGTAAGGTATATAGAGGCGAATCACATAGATAACGAACTTGACCTTAAGCATAAATTTGGAATTTTGCAATGAGTATAAAATACCCGCGGCCGCGGGTATTTTATACTTTCTGAAAAATTATGCAGATTATGTTATAAATAATTCTTCAAATGTGGAGGCGTCGCTTAGTGGTCTAGAGCGCACGCTTGGAAAGCGTGTATACCGCAAGGTATCGAGCGTTCGAATCGCTCCGCCTCCGCCAGTTGGGAATTCGTGGTATAATTAAACTGCTAAAGAATCGTATTTTGCCTGCGCTGAGTGCGATCGAAGTATAAAGGCAAAATAATTTTTTTCATAATTATTAGAATTATTTTTTAACTAATGAATACAAATCTAAAGGTGTTTTTATTTTCAGTGCTCGCTAGTATTGTCCCAATCGGATACTCCTTTGTCGGTATTGAATCATTGGATGGATGGGGGGCGATAGCACAAGGTATAGGCACATTATTCATAATCGTTGTGATCTCTCTTGTCTTTGGAATTACGGGATTTGTCCTAAACAAGGAAAAAAGATTTTTATACGCATTTTCTTGGCTCGGCATTTCTTTAGCAGTTATGATTGTTTTGAATCTTGCGGCCTCGCCTTTTAGAAATGTAATTTGGGACAGAAGTCATCCACAACTGCAGAATCATTCTCCATGCGAGCCTAATTACACAGGCAGCTACACTTGTGAAGAATGGCAAAAGACTTACCAGCCCTCACAAAAGAAAAATCCTTAACTCCAGGCAAGAACTACTATTTGAAAAAAATCCACTACCACAAATTTTAGTGGATTTTTTCAATAATTTTTTGCAAGTATTTTTTTATATTGATATAATGGAAGAAAATAATACTTATCAAAATTATGGTACAAATAGATACTAAAAAACTCCAAAACAAGGTTAAAGAAATGTATAAAGCCGTGGCCGAAAATCCGCAAGGCAAATTTCATTTTGAAATGGGACGCGCTTTGGCAGAAAAATTAGGATATCCTAAAGCGGATTTGGATAGAATTCCTACTGCTTCCACTGAATCTTTTGCCGGAGTTGGTTATCACTTTGATATGGCTGATATCAAACCGGGTGAAACCGTGCTTGATTTAGGTTCAGGTTCGGGAATGGATACATTTATTGCTGGGTTAAAAACGGGCAGCGACGGAAAAGTTGTGGGGTTGGACATGACCGATGAGCAACTTTCCAAAGCCGAAGAACTTAAGAATCAAGCCGGATTTTCTAATATAATATTCAAAAAGGGATATATTGAAACACTCCCCGAGGAAAAAGAAATATTTGATGTGGTGATTTCGAACGGGGTTATTAATTTATCGGCTGAAAAAGAGAAAGTTTTTCAGGAAATAGCCCGTGTGCTGAAAAAGGGCGGCCGGCTAGCTATATCAGATATTGTTACAGAAAAACAGTTGACCGAAAAAATAGTCTGCGATATAGACATATGGGCATCCTGTATAGGTGGAGCCGCACAGGAAGATACCTACAAACAATATATTCAAAACGCTGGATTAGAAATTAAAAAAGTAAGAAAGAATTCCCAATACAGTTTCCTATCCAAATCAGCCCAGGGAGCAACTAGGGATTTCGGTGTCAAGAGTATCTCATTACTCGCCAAAAAGGAATAGTATATTTTGAGAGAAAAAATTAGAAAATTTTTAGGGGAGAATCCGAGGTTGAGGAGAGCGATCGGGGTACTCCTTGTTATCATCGGCTTGATCTCCGTTATTACCCCCTTTACCCCGGTGGGCTTTTTGTTGGTAGTAGGTTTGGAGATATTAGGTATAAGATATTTGGTTTGGAACAAATTAAAGAATTGGCTTAAAAGGCTTTTCTTCTAAATCGAGGTATGATATAGTTAGATTGTGTAAGGTTCTCGTTGAGAGGTTTCTTGAGATGAGATAGGCCCGGCGCTTACATGCTTTATTAGAAAGGCCGGCAATAAGTTAAGTTAAATGAGTACCAAGTTATACGTCGGAGGGATTCCTTATTCCACGACTGAAGCCGCTTTGGGCGAAACATTTGCCAAAGCAGGTTCCGTCGTTTCTACGGCTATCATCATTGACCGCATGACCGGCAGGTCCAAGGGTTTTGGATTCGTCGAAATGGCGTCTGATGAAGAGGCCCAGAAGGCGATCGAGATGTACAACGGTCAGGACTTCGAAGGAAGGAAGCTGACTGTCAATGTCGCTCGTCCGCTCGAGCCTCGCAACGGCAACGGCATGAACCGCCGCCCGATGTAAACAAAAAAGCCCCGAGAGGGGCTTTTTTGTTATAATTCAAGTAATGAATTCTCTGAAAAACGCTTTCTTTTTAATTATTGGTCTCTCTATTATCCTCTGGTCTTTCTATGCATTTTTACAAAAGTCAGCACCGGTACATTATCAAAACTACATAGGTCGGACCTATGTAGTTGTAGGTAAAAATAATATTGAAGTCGAGATTGCTGATACTGAAGAAGAGAGAGCGCAAGGACTTTCGGACAAAGGGACTTTAGAGACCGGACACGGAGTGCTTTTTATCTTCGATGAGCCGGCTAAGTATGGCTTCTGGATGAAGAACATGCACTTTCCGATAGACATCGTCTGGATTGATGAGAATTGGAAGGTTGTAGGAATTGAAAGATTAATAAACCCTAATACCTATCCGAAAGCTTTCTATCCACCAGACAACATAAAATATGTTTTGGAAATACCAGCGGGAGAAGCGCAAAAGTATGATATTGACATAGGGCAATTTATATCTTATCTACAGAAAAAATAGTATTTAATTTGATATACAATATACTTAACTGCAAAATATGTTCCAGCCATCACTCATGTCAATCCAAATCACTCACCGCGACGGCACTAAAGAGTCCTTTAATGCCGATAAAATCAATCGTTCCATCGAACGCGCCACTATCGGACTTGAGGACCCTATCTCCAAAGTGATTCAAGTCGCTACCGAGACCCGTCTTACTCTCTACGACGGTATTACTACCGAGGAAATGGACAAGGCAACCATCAACGCCGCCATTCAGAATGTCCAACACGACCCTGAATACGACAAAATCGCCACCAGACTTCTCCTTAAGACCGTTTACAAAAAAATTTTAGGCGATTACGAAGACAGCTCAAGGATTTTAGAGAAAAAGCATCGGGAATATTTTCCAATTTATATAGAAAAAGGAATTGAGCATGGCAGACTCGACAAGAGAATGAAGGAAAAGTTTAATCTGAAGGAGCTGGCGCACGCATTCGATCTTTCGCGCGATGAACTTTTTCTTTATGCTGGACTGTCGGGACTCTTAAATCGTTATGCTATCAAGAATGCCAGACAAGAACCGATCGAAACTCCCCAGTACTTCTTCATGCGCGTAGCCATGGGTCTTTCTTATAATGAAGAAAATCCGACTAAATGGGCCAAGCTCTTCTACCACAAGATGAGCAAAATGGATTTCATCACTGGCGGTTCCTGTAATCTCGGTGCCGGCACCACACGTCCCGCGCTCTCCAACTGTTTCTTACTCCAAGTTGAAGATGATATGGAGCACATCGCCAAGTCAGTTTCCGACGTCATGATGCTTTCTAAAATGTCCGGCGGGCTCGGAGTGTCCGTGACCAAACTGCGCGCTTCCGGCTCTCCTTTGACTGCCGCTGGAGGTGGCTTCTCTACCGGACCGACGCCATTTGCCAAGATTATGGATACGGCCATCCGCGCTATTCAGCGCGGGGGCAAGAAGCTGGGAGCGCTTTGTTTCTACATGGAGAATTGGCATCTCGACTTCACGGAATTTCTAGAGTGGAAGCATAATGCCGGCGACGACTACGCCCGTATGCGCACGGCCAATACCGCGGCTTATATTTCCGATGAGTTTATGAAACGTGTCGCCGCGGACGAGGAATGGTATCTCTTCGACCCGAAAGAAACTGCCGACCTTGTAGAACTATACGGCTCCGCCTTCTCCAAGCGCTACGCCGAATATATTGAAATGGCAAAGCAAGGCAGAATGCGTGTCCATAAAAAAATGCCCGCTAAGGAATTATTTAGAAAAATGCTCGTCTCGCTTCAGACTACTTCGCACCCATGGCTTGTTTGGAAAGACGCCATTAATCTCCGCGCACTCAACAATAATACTGGCACCATTCATATGTCCAATCTATGCACCGAGATTTGTCTGCCTCAAGACAAGGAGAATATCGCGGTCTGCAATCTCGCTTCCGTAAACCTTGCTACCCATGTCTCAAACAAAGAGGTTAATTGGCAGAAGCTTGAGGAGACAGTGCGTCTTGCCGTGCGCATACTTGATAATCTGGTCGACATCAACACTCTCCTTCTTCCGGAAGCAAGGAAATCCGACTCCGAGAACCGCGCCGTCGGTCTTGGCGTTATGGGCGTGGCAGACATTTTCGAGAAGCTCGGCCTTGCTTACGACAGCATCCATGCCTACAACTTCGCCGACCGTATTTTTGAATTCGTCTCCTATATGGCCATTGACGAGAGCGCTAACCTCGCTCAAATTCGCGGAGCTTATAAAAATTTTGCGGGTTCTGGCTGGAGTAAAGGCATGGTTCCTATCGATTCCGTCAGAGTCTTGGAAGAAGACCGCGGCACTAAACTAAAGCTTGACAAAACAAGTCATCATCGCGGTCTTGATTGGGATATTTTGCGTAATAAGGTTAAAAACGGCATCCGAAATGCTACTCTTATGGCGGTGGCTCCGAATGCCAATATCGGCCTCCTTGCCGGCACCGTGCCGGGCATGGATGCGCGCTTCTCGCAGGTATTCTCTAGAAATAAAATCTCCGGCAAGTACCTCGACATCAACCATAATCTGGTCAAAGACCTCAAGAATATGGACCTCTGGGACTACGTTAAGGAGCGCATCATCGAGAATCGCGGCGACATCTCCGAAATAGAAGAAATTCCAGAACATATCCGCGAAGTTTACAAAACCTCCTTTACAAATTCTCCTTATGCTTACGTCGAGGTAGCCGCCCGGGCGCAGAAATGGTTCGATCAGGCCATCTCGAGAAATATTTACCTTGAGACCAGAGATATAGACAAGACTATGGAGCTCTACAAAACCGCCTGGGAGAAAGGGCTCAAATCCACTTACTATCTCCATATGAAGCCGCGCCACAATGCCGAGCAGTCCACCACGCGGGTTAACAAAGCAGAAGTTATCGGTAAACGCGGCTTTGCTGTGCTCTCGGGACTTAAAGATACTCCCGGGTTCAAGAAGGTCTTTAATGAGCCAATAGCGTCAGGAGAAGCGGTTATGGTAACGGTGCCCGAAGTAATGCCAGTAGTTGAGGAAAAGAAAACCGATATTGAAGAAAAGCCTAAATTGAATATCATCGTTTCTGATCCGGGTGATGCTTTAATCTGCGATAGCTGCCAGTAAAATGGAATTTAGAATTTTCAATTTAAAATTTAAAATTAATGAATTGAAAATTTAATAAAAATTATAAATTCTAAATTGAAAATTTAAACCAATGCTTATAGGTAAACCATCACCTGACGATACCAATCTTCACCCTTTGCGCTACCAATGGGCGTATGACCTCTATAATCAGGCTGTAAGGAACACTTGGTTCCCGCACGAAATAGCGCTCAAGGAAGACATTCAGGATTGGGAGAAGATGACGGACGACGAGCAACATGCGGTTAAATTCCTCATGGCTTTCTTTAATCCGGCGGAGCTTATCGTTAACCGCTCCATCGCCCTCGGCATTTACCCTTATCTTAAAAGTCCCGAGTGCCATCTTTATCTCGCCAAGCAAATGTGGGAGGAGGCTAATCATTGTGTGGCTTTCGAGTACGTGCTCGAAACTTTCCCGTTCTTCGAGCGCGATAAAATTTTCAACATTCATATCGAGATCCCATCGATGCAGGCCAAGGAGCGCTACATCAACAAGTATATGAAGCGCATGACAGAAGACACTCTTGACATCTCCACTTCAGAGGGCCAGAAGGACTTCATCAGAAATTTAATCGCCACTAATATTGTGATGGAAGGCATCTGGTTCTACTCCGGCTTCATGGTGGCGCTCTCTTTCCGCCAGAGAAATATCTTGCGGAACTTCGGCTCGATGATTAACTGGGTCATCCGCGACGAATCTCTCCACCTTAAGTTCGGCATTAATCTTGTCCACACCATTCTCGAAGAGAACAGCGAACTTCTGACGGAAGAATTTGCCAAGGAAATTAAGGATCTAATTATTGAGGGCGTCAATCTTGAGACCGCTTACAACAAAGACCTTTTCCCGAACGGTATTTTGGGTCTCAACGCCGAGTACGTCAATCAATACGTGCAATACGTCACTGACAGACGCCTCGAGGAACTCGGTCTTCCGAAGCATTACGGCGCCACCAACCCGGCCAAGTGGATGGGCACCGCCACCGACGTTTACGAGTTAGTCAATTTTTTCGAGAGTCAGAACACTAGTTATGAAGTAGACGTCCGCGCCCACACCGACGAAGAGAAGAAAATCACGCAGGACATGCTACAATTCAAAGGATGACTCGCGTTGCGATAAATGGATTCGGCCGGATAGGCAGGGCATTCTATAAGTTAGCAAAAGAGAAGCCAGAGCTCCAAATCGTTGCCGTCAACGATTTGGGCAATTTGGAAAATTTGGAATATCTTTTGAAATACGACAGTATCTACGGGAATTGGGGCGGCAAATTCGATGCCAAATTCCTCTCTGAAAAAGACCCGAGCAAACTTCCGTGGAAAGAATTGGGAGTAGATATCGTTGTTGAATCTTCCGGCGCATTCGAAAGTTTTAATAAAGCTCGAGCTCATATACAAGCAGGCGCCAAGCGAGTGGTGATAACCGCTCCAGCTAAAGATGATGACACGGCCGACAGCAAGACCGTACTGATGGGGGTAAATGAAGAAGATTTAAAGGCTTGCGTCATTACCTCGAATGGCTCCTGCACCACCAACTCTGCCTCTCCGATAATGCAAATACTTTCCGAAAAGCTTGGCATCAAAAAAGCTTTTCTTAATACTGTTCACGGCTATACCGCCACCCAATCTCTAGTAGATTCTCCAGCGAAAGGAGAGGATTATCGCCGCGGTCGCGCCGCGGCCATCAATATCGTGCCCTCGACTACGGGCGCAGCTATCGCTGTCGGGCGCGCCGTCCACGAGCTTTTAGGCAAATTCGACGGCGTGGCCATGAGAGTGCCCGTCTCGACTGGCTCGCTCTCGGCAATCTGCTTCGTTTCGGAGAGAGAAACTACGCCTGATGAAATCAACTCCATCCTTGAGAATGCGGCAAAGGAGCCGCGCTGGCATGGGATACTCACTACCACGCGCGACCAAATAGTATCTACCGACATAATAGGTAATCCTTACGCCGCCGTTGCTGACCTTTCCTTAACCCACGTTACTGGTAAGGACCTTTGCGCCGTCTACTCATGGTACGATAATGAAATGGGATATACTCATACACTGGTGGACCACGTTATTAAACTGGGTTTGTACATTTAACGATATGAAAATCTATGTAGGGGCAGACCACGCCGGCTTTGGGCTTAAAGAAAAGCTCGTCCCATATTTACAAGAACTCGGCTACGAAGTCGATGATAAAGGCGCATTTGAATTTAAGGAGGATGATGATTATCCTGATTATATCATCCCGGTGGCGAGAGAGGTGTCGCAAAGACCAAACGAAGTACGTGGTATTGTTCTTGGAGGGTCCGGGCAAGGTGAAGGAATGGCGGCTAATAAATTTCGCGACGTTCGTGCCACCGTATTTTACGGCGAGCGAAATTGTATTGTGATGGAAGAACACGAATCAATTATAAAAATTTCACGAGCGGATAATAACGCTAATCTCCTTTCTATCGGTGCAAGGTTTGTTACCGAAGAAGAAATGAGGAATGCTGTTAAAGAGTGGCTTGATACTCCTTTTAAAAATATTGAGAAATACCAAAGAAGAATTCAAAAAATGGAGCGCATCCATGCATGAAATTATTCCCGCCATTTTGCCAAAGAGCGAGGAGGACCTGAAGGAGAAGCTCTCTCTTCTGCCGGCCGAAATCACTTTTTTTCACATAGATGTTTTGGAGGAAGATATTTGGATGGAGAATAACAGAGACTTTGAAGTGCATTTGATGGTCCGCGAGCCTGAACAGCTCATGGCAAAATGGATTGAGAGGGGCGCGAAGAGGTTGAGCGTACACACTGCCGGCAATTCCTTAGCGCAGTTTCGGAGCCAAGCAGAAATAGGCCTTGCTGTGGAGCTCGACAAATCTCTTGAGGAAGTCATACCCTTTTTGAATTTCGTAGATTTTGTCCACCTTATGTCCATAGACGAAATTGGGGAACAGGGCCATGCGCTGAATGAGAAAGTATTTGGTAGAATTAAAACACTTCAAGAAAAATTTCCTGAGCTGCCGATAAGTGTTGATGGTGGAGTTAATGTAAGAAATTATCAAAAACTTCTCGAGCTCGGGGCGGACAGGTTGATTGTAGGGGCTCATTTTAGAGAATTATGGAACTTGCTCAAGACAAAATAGTCGCGCTCGAAGTCATCGCGAATGAGATTCGCATCTCAATTATCGAATCGTTGCTCGTGGCCGGCTCTGGCCACACCGCGGGACCGCTTGATATGGCGGATATCTTCACCGTCCTCTTTTTCCATACCCTTAAACACAAGCCCGAAAAACCAGACTGGCCGGAGCGCGACCGACTGGTACTCTCGAACGGTCACATCTGCCCGCTTCTCTACGCCACCATGGCTCATGCAGGTTATTTCCCGAAAAGCGAGCTAAAAACTTTGAGAAAGTTCGGTAGCCGTCTGCAGGGCCACCCGCATCGCGATTTCTTGCCCATACTTGAGACTAGTTCCGGCCCTCTTGGCTCCGGCCTCTCACAGGCGGTTGGCATGGCTCTCGCGGATAAAATTGACCACGGGCTCACGAGCTCGCGGCGCATTTACGCTCTGCTCTCTGACGGCGAAATGGAGTGCGGCCAGACCTGGGAAGCGGCCATGCTGGGGGCTAAGGAGAAGCTTCATAATCTGGTGGCAGTAGTAGACAGGAATAATATTCAAATCGACGGCTATACCGAGAGCGTGATGCCATTGGAGTCCTTGTCTGATAAATGGCGCGCCTGGAACTGGCATGTGATTGAAATCGACGGGCACAATATCGAAGAGATTGTTGACGCCTTCGACGCCTCATCGGGCATTTTCGGTACACCGACCGTTATTATTGCCCACACAATTCCCGGCAAAGGTGTGAAGGAATTTGAGCGTGACTATCGCTGGCACGGCAAACCACCAAATAAAGAAGAAGCCCAAATGGCTCTCAAAGAACTTCGAACATTAGGAGGTAAGATAAGAAGCGAACATGAATGACTCAACGGAACAGAAAATAGTGCTAGGTCTCTCTATGATGTAGCTATGACAGAAGACTCTTCAAGCTGGTGGAATAACTTGTGGACCAACAAAAACCGCTAAAAAATGACAATAGAAGTAATCTATCTTCCCGAAGTCAGAAAATTTATAAATAAGTTAGATTTTAATCTGGAAGAACAAGTGGTCAGTCTTATATACGCCCTTGCCGACCACGGTCATCTTTTAAGAATGCCATACTCTAAAGCTCTCGGCAGAGGTTTATTCGAATTGCGAATTCTAGGACAAATTCAAATTAGAATTTTCTACTGCTTTTATGAAGATAAAGTATATTTGCTCTACGCGATCATTAAAAAGAGGCGGACATTAGCTAAAGCAGATATAGCTCGAGCCAGAGAACTAAAAAGACTTGTTGAACGTCTATAGCATATATGCTATATTAAACCCATGAAGAAGATAGACCCCAAAACATTGATTACCCATACAGAACTCATGAAAAAGCTCCTTAGGAGTCCTAAGTTTAAAAAAATTTGGGATGAGAGAGTTTTTGAGAGGGAAATATTTCATGCTATTGTCAGGGCCCGCATTAACGGCAAACTAACTCAAAAAGAACTGGCTAGAAAGATCGGGGTTACCCAGTCTGCCTTGGCACGTTTTGAATCAGGCAGAGTTAATCCCACTCTCTCGTTTCTTAAGAAAGTTACTCAAGGGCTAGGTTTAAAATTGACAGTGAGATAAAAAATGCTCAACCCGGATTTAAAACTTAATGAGAAGATGTTTGATGAGAAAGTTGAGCAAGTTCCTATTCGGCAGGGATTTGGAGAAGGATTGCTCGCGGCTGGACAGAAAAATCAGAGTGTGGTCGGGCTTTGTGCTGACTTGACGGAATCGACCAAGATGAATTTATTCGCGGAGAAGTTTCCGAACCGCTTCATCGAACTCGGTGTGGCGGAACAGAACTTAGCTTCAGTCGCATCAGGCCTTGCCGCCATGGGAAAAATTCCCTTTATCAGTTCCTATGCCATGTTTTCTCCGGGCAGGAACTGGGAGCAGATTCGCACCACTATCTGCTTCAACAACAGAAGGGTTGTGATCGCCGGTTCCCATACTGGTGTATCCGTTGGGCCTGATGGCGGTACACATCAGGCAATAGAGGATATTGCTATTACCCGCGTCCTACCGCGCATGGTGGTCATTTCTCCCTGTGATGCAATAGAGGCAAGAAAGGCGACTGAAGCCGCTGCTAATACCGACACTCCTGTCTATATTCGCCTTGCGCGCGAGAATACACCAATCATGACCACGGATAAAACGCCGTTTAAAATCGGTGAGGCCGAAATTTTCTGGGAGTCCGAGTCGCCAAAAGTAGGAATAATTGCTACCGGCGCGCTTTTATATAAAGCATTGTTGGCTGCAAAAGAGCTTGAGGAAGAAAAGATTCAGGTGGAAGTGATAAATCTCTCGACCATAAAACCACTTGATGAGGAAGCAATTACCGCTTTGGCCAAGAGAGCTAAAAGAATCGTTACTGTGGAGGAGCATCAGATAAGAGGGGGCATGGGTTCGGCGGTGGCGGAATGTCTAGCGAGAAATTATCCGGTAGCTATCGAATTTATCGGCGTTGATGACCAATTCGGCCAATCAGGTACGCCGGAAGAGTTAATCGAGCATTACGGCATGGGTAAAGACGCCATTATCAAAGCCGTCAAAAAAGTTTTGAGACGCTGATAAAGACGAGCGGGTAGACCGTAAGGTCTACCCGTGTGAGTGAGCCGCTCTTGCTACGAGAGCGGCATATGCTGTTTTGATCTCCGGATGCATCTTCAATATCCGGCAGAATGAACTTCTGTTGAGATTGAAGTGCCAAGCCACTGCCTTGTCCATAACCCGCCCATGGTCACGCTGAATCGTGGCGACAACTTCCGGAAGTCGCTCGAGATTCAATTTGCCGTGATAGGTAGTGCGTGGCGGCCACGCAACAGATGAACCGAATGTCTTTTTCGGCATAGGTCCTTCTCCTATGGTCTATAAATAGAATATGATTTATTTTTATACTTGTCAATGCTTCCCGTTTGCTTTTAGGTATTAAGAAAGGGCGGACTTGTTGGGTCCGCCCTCTGCCATCGGCCATCATCTCTTATCTGAACACAACGATGCCGAAGGTTTCGACCGCCTGACCGTCGCCAGACTTGACAATAATACGGAACTCCTCCTCGGGCACTGACGACTGGTATGAATACCAACGGCCAGAGACACCCTGGATACGGAGCGTCCCTAAACCCCTTATCAAACTCCACTCGTATTTGCCGTCGCCGCCTGAAGCCTCGAAGTCCTGTCGCTGGCCGACAATGATTCGAGCGTATGGCGGCAAAATTCTCAATGGCCCTGACACGACCGACGGCCCAAGAGGCTCGTAGCCCTCGGGAATCCCGATACAGCCAGCAGCGACGAACACGAACGTGA
This sequence comes from Candidatus Zambryskiibacteriota bacterium, assembly GCA_016180955.1. Classification (GTDB taxonomy): domain Bacteria; phylum Patescibacteriota; class Minisyncoccia; order Phycocordibacterales; family Zambryskibacteraceae; genus UBA5004. The sequence goes on along the minus strand of JACPAD010000001.1, from coordinate 61,240 downwards.
GAACGAAAACAAAAAGTAATCTCATCTGCTCATCTCCTCCGCTGAGCATTACTCAGCGCGAATTTGTCTATTTGTCTCTTTACATTATACTACATTTAATATATAAAAGTCAAATTTTTAGTCTTAATTTACTAAAAACCATTACTTTTAAGCATTTTTAAGGAACTTAATTTAATTTCTTGGTTTGAAAGCTCTCGGGAGCATTTTTTAGATATTCTTCGATCTGCGGGCTGTTAAGCAATCCTTTCTGGGCGCCGACTTGTTGGACTACCGACATGGCGTTGACCATGCCCCACTTTAAAGCCGTCTCTATATCTTTACCTAAAGCGAGAGCCGCTACCGTGGTGGAGGCAAGCGCGTCTCCGGCGCCGGTGCGCTCATAGGGCGGCTTCGGGTCCGGATAGGCGCTCTGATGCCACATATTCTTGCCGTCGAAGGCGTATGCGCCTTTCGGCCCATCGGTGATGACCACAATCTCCGGACCGAGCGAGCGCATGCGCTTCAAAAGCCCCTCTATTCCTAAGGTGTTTAGACCAAGTATTTTTTCCGCCTCTCCGACATTACAAAAAAATATTTTTGCTCTGGCATAAATGTCTTTAAGCTCATCTTTGCCAAGCTCAATTTGGAAAGTGCCGGGCTGAAACGCGAGAGAGATATCGGGATGAATCTTTAAATATTCGATGACTCGCTTATGATATTCGACAGTGTCGCCGCCGAGAGATGAGAGGTAGAGCCACTTCGGATTTCCGACATCGGAGAAGGCTCGTTCATATTCTTGATGTTTGACCAAGATAGTGCGGTCACTCTCGAACCAGAGTACATAATGGTAATTGGTCTCTTTGTCTTGATGGACAGAGACAAATTCTGTAGCCACGCCATCCTTTTTCAGACTCTCTAAACACTCACGGCCATTCTGATCGTCCCCCATATTAGTGATAAGAGCGCTCTTGAGACCGAGGCGGGAAGCCGCAACGGCGGCATTTGAGCTGTTGCCGACGGCCCTTACTACTTCCACCGATTCATATGGAATCTTATCACCGAAGGCCATACTGATAGTGCAATGCTCGCGGTTGATATCACAGTGGACAGAAGCATCCTTGAGCTTGATAAAGGCGTCGGTAACAATATCTCCAATCGCTATGAAGTCATGCATTGTGTTAAAATTATAACATGAAATCACTGCGTGAATGGCTCTCTTGGACAGAGGAAAAGCGAGTTGCCATCGGGCATTTCAACATATCGGACTCGGAGGGATTCAAGGCGGTAGTCGAAGCGGCTAAAGGGCTTCAAGTTCCTGTCATCATTGGCGTCTCGGAGGGAGAGAGAGAATTTATCGGACTCGAAGAAATAGTGGCTCTAGTCAAGATTGCCAGAGGCAACGGTTTGCCGGTATTCATCAACGCTGACCACACCTATTCGGTCGAGAAGGCTAAGGCGGCTATCGATGCCGGGGTCGATAGTGTCATTATCGATGCGGCAGAAAAATCTTTTGAGGAGAATGTCAGGATGACAAAAGAAATTGTCGCCTACGCCCGATTAAAAAATCCGGAAATTTTAGTTGAAGGCGAGCTCGGCTTTATTGGCAAGTCTTCGAAAGTTTTGGACACTATTCCTGATGGAGTCTCGGAAGAAACTCAAACCAAACCGGAGGACGCAAAGAAATTCGTGGAACAAACTGGCATCGACCTTCTGGCTCCGTCTGTTGGCAATGTGCATGGCATTGTAAAAACAGGCGAGCCTAAATTAAATATTGAACGTATCAGAGCCATTCGCCAAGCTGTTGGCATTCCTTTGGTGCTCCATGGCGGTTCCGGCAATAAGGACGATGAGTTTATCAACGCTATTGATGCCGGAGTGAGAATTATTCATATCAATACCGAGCTGCGATTGGCTTACAAAGAAGGTCTGGCGGAGGCGGTTAAGAGTGGCGAAGTGGCGCCTTATAAATTTATGCAGGAGGCGGTAGAGGATATGAAGAAGGTAGTTATCAGTAAATTACGCGTGTTCAATGGAGAACTTACTCAATAACGATCCGAAGGTTCTCGAGGGTTATAGCCGGGATGCTAGTTTGTTCCGAGTTTTGCCGAAATTTGTCGCCTTTCCCAAAAATGTTGAGGATATAAAAAAATTAGTAAAATTTGCCACCGAACATAAGGAGAGTTTAACGGTCCGCGCCGGAGGAACGGACATGACAGGAGGACCGCTTAATGAATCAATTATTGTCGACGTTACAAAATATATAAATAAGATAGGGGAGATAGATGCGGAAGGCACGAGCGTCGAACCTGGCGCCTTCTATAGAGATTTTGAGAAGAGAACTCTGGCAAAAAAGCTTATTCTGCCATGCTATACCGCTTCGAAAAATCTCTGCGCTTTAGGCGGCATGATCGCCAATAACTGTGGAGGGCAGATGTCGCTTCGTTATGGCAAGATGGAGAACTTCGTCGTCGAATCCAAGTGGGTCTTTGCCGATGGTAACGAGTATGTAATAAAAAGGGGTGCCATTGATAACGAGTACAGTAAAAGAATATTCGAACTTATTAAGCAGAATAGAGAAATTATAAAGAATGCCAAACCAAAAGTTTCTAAAAACTCTGCCGGCTATTACCTTTGGAATGTTCTAAGTCGAGCTTTGAACACGGGGGGAGAAGTTTTTGATCTCAATAAGCTTCTGGTCGGTTCGCAGGGCACACTAGGCATCATGACTGAAGCTAAGGTTAGTTTGGTACCCGTTAAAGCACATCACGACCTTATCGCGATTTTCTTTAGCTCTTGGGACGATATGCCGGGGGTGGTTAATACACTCCTGCCTTATGAGCCGGAGAGTTTAGAAACTTTTGACAAAGACACTATCAAGCTCGGTATCCGCTTCATGCCGGAGATCGCCAAGAAAACCGGATCAAACCTATTTTCATTTGCCGCCAAGTTTTTGCCCGAAGCGTTTATCGGAATCAAGATGGGCGGGTTGCCAGAGCTTGTAGTGCTGGTCGAGATTGCCGAAGAAAGCGAGAGTGAAGTAAAGAGGAAGGTAAAGGGGATACTCGAGAGTTTAAGACTATTTAAAGTCTGGCATAGAGTAGTAGAGAAGGATTCTGAAGAAGAAAAATTCTGGATAGTTAGGCGTGAGTCATTCAATCTTTTGCGCGAGCATGTGAAGAACAAGCGCACAGCGCCGTTTATTGATGACTTCTGTATTCCGGTAGAGAAGGTGCCGGAGTTTTTGCCTAAAGCTAAGAAAATTCTTGAAGACTACGATATTGACGTAAACATTGCCGGCCACGCCGGCAACGGTAATTTCCACATAATCCCATTGATGAACCTTAAACTTGAGAGCGAGAGAAAGAAACTTATACCAGTAGCGAATAAATTTTATGATCTGGTATCGCAGTATCATGGTTCGATAACGGGGGAGCATAACGACGGTATCATTCGCACCCCATATTTGGACAAAATGTACTCTCCGGAAGTGCTCGAGCTTTTCAAAAAAGTTAAGCAAATCTTTGACCCGCAAAATATCTTTAATCCCAACAAAAAAGTTAATGGCACTCTAGAGTACCTTGAAAATCACATAGAAACGAGCTAAAATGGGTCTATGCTTACCTTAAAGGCAGAGATACGGAATACTAAGACAAAACCGGCGGCAATCAGAAAAGCGGGAAAGGTGCCCGCAGTCTTTTACGGTAAAAGGCAAGCTAGTACGCCTATCTCAATCCGTCAGGTTGATTTTCTGAAAGTGTGGCATGAGGCGGGGGAGTCAAGCGTGGTAACGCTTGATATTCCCGGCGGTACTAAAGAAAGCCTAATCCATGACGTTGACCTAGACCCTGTTACCGGAGCTCCGCGCCATGCGGACTTTTACGTCTTCGAAAAGGGCCACAAGGTTGAAGTGGCACTGCCTATCGAATTCGAGGGCGTCTCATCGGCTATCAAAGATCTCGGTGGCGCGCTGGTGAAGGTTCTCCATGAAATTAAAGTGGAAGCAATGCCTAAAGATTTGCCTCACAACATCACCATTGACATCAGTCCGCTCATCAATTTCGGCGACCAGATATTGGCAAAGGATCTTAAACTTCCTGCCGGTGTGGAACTAAAAGAAAAATCAGAAGAAGTTGTGGCCACCGTCGCCGCTCCGCGAGAGGAGAAGGAGGAGGAAGCAGCACCGATAGACCTATCAGCTATCGAGGTAGAGAAGAAGGGTAAAGAGGAGGCTCCGGCAGGGGAAATTGAGGAACAAAAGCCGGAGCAATTAACCTAATTATTCTAATTCCTAATTATTCTAAATTGGGATTTGTTTAGAGTAATTAGAGTAATTAGAGCAATTAGGTTAATTAGAAATTTAGATGAAAAAGCTCTTAACATTTCTTATAGCACTTTTAGTAGCAGTGCTACCTATCGTAGCAACAGCCCAGTCTGCTTGTACGGCCGAAACTTCCGGTAAATCTCGAGCCCAATTAGAAGCCGAGCTTGAGCAATGTAACCGTGAGATCGAAGAATGGACTCAAACCCTTAATCAGACCAGGGAGCAGTCCGCCTCCTTTGCCCGAGACGTGGCAGCTCTCACAGCCAAGATTAACGCCGCCCAAGCCAACATCAAAGCAAAAAATATCGCCATCTCGAATCTTTCCAAAGATATCGCTGTTAAAGAATCTAAGATAACGGTTCTCAATAACCGCATCGAGACCGGCAAACGCGCCATCGCCGATATATTGCGGAAGACTAATGACATTAATTCCTACTCGCTCGTCGAGGTAGCACTCTCCGGAGAAAACATCTCGGACTTTTTCGTAGATATCGATACTTACGCCTCGACCGAAAATGCACTGGAGAACCTCTTTGCCGAACTGCGGGAAACCCGTTCATTGACGGAAGCAGAAAAAGCCGCTTTGAATAAAAAGAAAGAGGAGGAATCCGCCGCTCGTGCACTCTTGGAGGCATCTAAAAAACAGGTGGAAAGAGACCAAGCGGAGAAAAAAACTTTACTTGCGGTAAGCAAGAATAACGAGAAGACTTACGCTCAAGTGCTTGCCGACAAACAAGCTAAGGCGGCCCAAATACGCTCCGTACTCTTCCCACTGCGTGACGCGGGAGCGATTCCTTTCGGCACTGCTTTAGAGTACGCTGAAGCGGCAAGCAACAAGACCGGAGTATCATCGGCCCTCATTCTCGCTATTCTCCAGCAAGAGTCAAACTTGGGAGCAAACGTCGGTTCATGCGTCATTACCAATCTTTCAAGCGGAGAGACCAGAAGTATCAGAAACGGCACTATTTTCAGAAACGGCATTCACCCGGCCCGCGACCTGCCGATACTCCAGTCCATTCTCAATAAACTCGGCGGGGACCCATTCCAGACAAAAGTTTCCTGCCCGCTCTCCATCGGTTATGGCGGAGCTATGGGGCCGGCGCAGTTCATCCCTTCGACCTGGAGTCTTATGGAGGATAAGGTGGGAGCGGCTTTGGGCAAAGCTACCCCGAATCCCTGGAACCCGCAAGACGCTATCATGGCTATGGCACTTTTTCTGAAGGATATCATAGGCAACACCGGCGACTCCTACATTGACCAGCGCACCGCCGCCTGCCGCTATTATTCCGGCCAGACTTGTTATGTGGGCGGCAGAACCGGCCGAGGCTTGAGCTACGGCAACCAAGTGATGAGCCGAGTCAGCACTATCCAGCGCGATATTGACTTCTTGCAGGGAGTTTAATTCACTGATATTATTGGCTCTCAAACATGAAAAAAGGTATTCACCCAGACAATTATAGACCGGTGCTTTTTATTGACAACTCTGACGGGACAGAATTTGTTATTCCTTCGACAGTCAAAACTACCGAGACCGCGAGACCTAAAAAGCCCGCCCGACCGGACGGTCGGTCGGGCGGGGATAAGAAAGAGTATCCTGTCTTTCGCGTGGAAATCTCTTCCGCTACCCATCCATTCTACACCGGTCAGGAAAAAGTTCTCGATATCGCCGGGCGCGTCGAACGCTTCAAGGCAAAAAGGGCAAAAGCTAAGAAGTAATGGACATAGAGAAATACAAGAAAAATCCAAAAACCGCATATCTTGCCAAAACATACGAAGAACTTACTGATGAAGAATCTAAACGGATGATTCTCGCTGAGATGGATAAGGTTCTCGAGGGCGAGACAGTAAGTGAAGACGTCGAGTTTCCGGATGAAATAATTCTTGAGGTTCGGGCCGGAGCCGGAGGGGAAGAAGCGGCCCTTTTTGCCGAAGAACTGGCAGAGATGTATATAGCTTATGCCAGAAAGCAAGGGTGGATGATAGCGGAAATAGACAAGTTAGCCTTTGAGATTCACGGGAAAGATGCTTATAGAAAATTACGTTTTGAGACCGGCGTGCATCGCATCCAACGAGTGCCGGAAACCGAGAAGACGGGTAGAGTGCATACCTCAACTGCTTCAGTAGCGATATTGCCAGTGAGGAAGAAAACTACTATCGAAATTAAGCCTTCTGACCTTGAAATAGAAACCTCGCGTTCCGGCGGTGCCGGCGGGCAGAACGTTAACAAGCTTGAGACTGCCGTACGCATCATCCATAAGCCGACCGGCATCGATGTCCGTTCAACGGCCCAGAGAAGCCAGCTTAAAAATCGCGAGATGGCCATGAGTATCCTTATCGCCAAGCTCGAAAAACTTAAAGAAGAAGAAGAGGCGTTAAAATATGCAGGCGAGCGCAGAAGTCAAATCGGTACCGCCGACCGTTCAGAGAAGATTCGCACATACAACGTTCTTCAAGACCGTATCACCGACCACCGCGTCAAAGAATCTTGGCATAATATTGAGCGCATTATGAAAGGGGAGATAGAACCTATTTTAGAGGCATTCCAAAATGTCGGAAACTGAGCCCTTGGCATACACCCTCGGATGGATACCTTTTATACACACCGAGATTTATCTTGATTCCAGGCCTCTTATTCCAAGAACAGAAACGGAATACTGGGTTAATCAAGCTATACAAGAGGTCAAGAAGAGTGAAATAAAGGAACCAAGAATCCTCGATCTTTGTGCCGGCTCCGGCTGTATTGGAGTTGCCGTATTGAAAGAAATTCCAGAAGCATTTGTCGACTTTGTCGAGATAGAAGAAAGTCATCATAAAACAATCGGGAAAAATATCCGGGAGAATAAACTCGACTCTTCCCGCACCAGAATTTTCGGCGGGGATTTATTTGAGCAGGTTCATGATTCATACGATTTTATTTTATCGAATCCGCCTTATATAGATCCGGAACTTCAACATAGAGTACAAAAAAGCGTAATGCTGTATGAGCCAAGAAAAGCATTATATGGCGGCAAAGAGGGGATGGAGATAATCAAAGAAATTATTTCCAAAGCGGGAGCGTATCTCAATGACAAAGGCATCCTTTTTATAGAACATGAACCAGAGCAGGTAAAAAATTTCTCACAACATCCTATGTACTTAAGCTCTCATAAAGACCAGTTTGGAATAATCCGTTTTTCACAATTTTATAAGAGCAATGGAAACTTTCAGCAGTGAAGGGTTGTCTATAGGCATACTTTCTGCTAGACTGGACACTTGTGGAGAAAGTAAATAACATTTTAAAAAACGACAAAGATAGCGTCGTTGACGCACTTTTTTCTGTCGGGGCCCATTTCGGCTTCATCAAAAGCCGCCGGCACCCTTCGGCCAAGCCGTTTATTTTCGGTACTAAAAACAAGATTGAGATCTTCGACTTAGAGAAGACCTCGCAAGAACTGGCAAAAGCTTTTGAATTCGTAGAAAGCAAGGGCAAGGAGGGGGCTCCGGTCCTATTTGTCGGCGGCAAGAGCGAGGCGCGTGAGGCCACAATCAAGGCCGGCAAGGAACTCCAGATGCCATACGTTGCCGGCCGCTGGATAGGAGGTACTCTTACGAATTTTACAGAGATTAAAAAGCGCATCATACGTCTTGAGGAACTGACCAGCCAGCGCGAGAGAGGCGAGCTCGCCAAGTACACCAAGAAGGAGCGTCTGCTTATCGACCGCGAGATAGAGAAGCTCCAGCTCCATTTCGGTGGTGTCACTAATTTGAAATCTTTGCCGAAACTTCTTATCATCATCGACCCGAAGAAAGAAAATATTGCTGTATCCGAAGCCCGCAAAATGAATATTCCGGTCGTGGCGCTAGCTGGCTCTGACTCCAACCTTTACGAAGTTGACTACCCTATTCCGGGCAATGATGCTTCGCGCCAAAGCATCTCTTTCATTGTAGAAAAACTGGTCGAAGCTTATAAAAAGGGCTTGGCTCTAAAAGCAGACAAAGAACAAAATGATATCAACAGAACAGATTAAACAGCTTAGGGAAGAGACGGGCCTTTCCATCATGCAGTGCCAGAAGGCGCTTGAAGAGGCCCTAGGCGACAAGGCCAAGGCCATCAATATTCTTAGAGAAAAAGGTGCAGCTATAGCGGCGAAGAAAGCGGACCGTATTTTAGGCGCGGGAGTAGTCTCCTCTTATATTCACACGGGAGACTGTGTGGGGGCCATGGTAGAACTTCTCTGTGAGACAGACTTCGTAGCGAAGTCTCTGGAATTCAAATCAGTGGCGAAGAATATCGCCATGCATATCGCCGCCATGTCTCCGGTTGACGTCGGCGAACTCTTAGGCCAACCGTTTATCAAAGGCAGTGGCGAGACTGTGGGCGACCTCGTCAACGGCACCATACAGAAATTCGGCGAACGCACCGAGGTGGGCCGTTTTGTACGTTACTCTATCAATTAGGATGTTTTCGTTCACTCTCTTTACTTTTTCGGGACTGGTTTTGGCAACACTCTTCGTCAGCAAGAGACTTGAGGAGAGAAAAAAGACGAGTGTCTTTTTTCTTAAACTGATTTCGCGCGGAGACGAGCGCATAAGAAATTATCACCACAAGGTATTGCGCTTATATTCGGAAGGTAAGGAGCTGACTGCCTTTTGGATCAAGAAGCAGCTGCCAATGCGAGCCAAAAACTTCTGGAATAAATTTATAGCCTATATCAAAGAGATTTCGGAAAAATACGCGGGAAACATGAGGAATGCGCGGCTTTTAAAAAAGTCTGAAGGCATTTCTGAATTTTTCAAAAACATTTCCGATATAGAGAAGGGCAATGGCGAGCTCCACGACGTTTATGAAGAGAGGGCAGAGGAAATAACAATTCCAGCCGAGGAAATTGTCGGAAAAAGATCCACTCCAAGAAAGAAAAGGATTGTTGTGATAGAGCAAGAGTAATGTGTTATATTAATCGCGTCGCCGACGTAGCTCAGTGGTAGAGCAGCGGTTTTGTAAACCGCATACAGGTGTCCGATTCACCTCGTCGGCTCATTATCTGTTTGGGGTCGAGGTAGCAGCTTGTCGTGAGCTTAGAGCTGGGATTGAGGTTTCCAACTCCTCGACTGATTTGAAACCATAATACGGTGCACCATTTATGATGAGTGCGGGCAACTCGAACTTGACCTTATAGATAGAAGTAAGAGTCTGGATGGCGCCGAGGTCATAGTGATAATCGAAAGAGTAAACGCGCAGGTCCGGATATTTGTCGCGGAGCGCAGTAAGGACGTAACCCATGCGTTCACAATCCTCGCATTTATCTTCAGTCGAATAGAAGTAGAGGATAAAGGTCGGTTTGATATTACATTTCTCTGTCAGGCGCTTCATCAGAAGATAATCTTTGATTTCAAGGAGAAAGTATGAGCGCTTAAGGGATTCAACATCTTCGGTATTAAAGCCAGTCGAGTTCTCGGCATAAGAGAGCTTTTCGCCTAGAGGTCCTAATTCTTTAGATAAAAATCCGGGCCCGATGTCGCGGCAGGAAGTCTCGGCCAAGAGAGCAAATTGGGTTTCGGAGGAAAGGATGTCAAGAGCCACTCTATTTTCAATAGCACGTACGTCTTTGACCTTTTTATTGGTCAAGAGTGAGCTTGCCAAAACAGCCGTGCCAAAGATGAGTGCGGTAATAATAAAAGCCACTAGATATTTCTTCGAATCAACCATAAGAATCTTACGAATTATATCGAATGATACGAATAAAGCGTGTTGACAATATCATAAATCTAGTTTATCGTAAATACAGGAGGCTATATGATCTCTGCAATTGGCAGTTTGCCACCACCCCTTTCTCCAGAACAACTTGCCCATTCCGCAGACAACTTGGGCTACTGGCCGTTGGCAGTCTATATGATGATTGTCTTCGGCATTCCGACCTGGTGGTGGCTGAAGCGGATGTGCCGAAAACTCATCACATCTCACAACTAACTCTCACAACGTCCGGCGCGGACCTATCCTGCGCCGGCGTTTCTTTTTGTATTAAAACGTAGCGGAGCAAATGTAGGGCAGAAAAGCGTCATGGAGCGCGACGGTGCGAGTGGAGCGTGCATTTCTAGCAAGAAATGATAGCGCGGTTTTCTGGGCTATATTTGCGGAGCTTTTATCGCCAACTTACTTTTCTTTTAAAGACTGTGTCAAAAAGCGCTTTTATTAACCAGAGGGGCACCATAAAGGTATAAAGGAAAAGGTAGTAGAAGATACCTTTATGAAGCTTGAATTTACCGTCAGCTAGTTTGAGCGAGAGATAGAGGATAAAGAGTGTTAAGCCGACAGCGGTAATGACGATGAGGGGAAGAACACCGGTGTTGATAAAGTACCAGTCAAATGACGGCCAAGAGAGTTTCCAATTGAAGCCGACTGCTTGGAATCGGTTCAGCATTTGAGACGCTTCCTCTATCCAACCCCACAGTACATGGCTGACCATAAAGATAGCCGAGAAGATGGAAAAAGTGGCGATAGGAAGGATGAACATGCCGATATGCCCGTACTTTTTGTTGAAGAAGAGCTCTTTGTAATCTATGCCGTTGTTGATAAAGCCGTAAGCCCAGCGCGCTCTCTGCTTGATGAGGCCCTTTAACGTATTCGGCGTGATGGTGTAGACATGCGCGCTGTGGGAATTAACGATTTTATAATGATGCTTCTGCATGCGCAGGGCTATTTCCATATCTTCTGTCATATGAGCGTGGTGGTAGCTACCCAGTTCGCAGAACACTCTGGTGCGGAAGATAGAGAACGGTCCCGGCGTGACATACAGCGCTCCCATAGAGGAGAGCATCCGGCGCAGGAAGATCGACCAGCTATACTCGGTTCGCTGGATGTACTGGAGAATATTCTTCGGTTCATGGACTTTAATGGACGGGGTAACCGCCATGACGGTTTTTTCTTCAAAATAGGGAACAATTTTTTTAAGAGCCTCGGGGGTAACGAAGGAATCAGCATCAAGACAACCGACTAGTTCCGTAGTTACAGACTCTAATGCGAGATTCACAGCTGTATGCTTGCCGCCGTTTTCTTTGTCTAAAACTTTGACTTGCGGATAGTCATTAAACTGATTGAGAACTCGGAGGGTATTATCAGTTGAGCCGTCATTGACGAGAACGAGAGAGAGCAAGGCTCTAGGATAGTTGAGATTTAAAAGCGACTCGACCGTCGCCCTTACGGTCTTTTCTTCATTGAAACAGGGGACAATAATGGTTACGGTCGGATAGTTCGAGAAGCTTTTCTTCATCCTTTCGTCCTCGCTTTTAATCTCTTCTTTCACTTCTAGGTAAGTGATGAGAAGAAACACTTCGAAGAAAAGCGAGATGAAAAGCGAGCAATAAAGAATAAGTAAATGGAAGTCCGGCATTGCAGTAAAATCCACTATACCATAGCATATAAGACGATGTCAGAAAATATAGTCATACAGAGCAGGGAAGAAAAGGAGCTCTTGGCTGAACTTGACCAGAGGCACGATACTGAAGCCGAACGGCTCAAGCGTTTTTTGAATCTACCCGATCTTTCCCGCACCGAGGGTAGCCCACTTAAAGAAATTGTGGACAGGACGCTTAAAGTCAAAAGTTTGGAAGGGTTTGATGTCATCAAGGTGCCGGAAATCATTCCGGTTCCTATTCTTTTTGACCTTTTCAACATGCCGGAAGGCCATCCCGCTAGGAGCAAGTCAGATACTTATTATGTTAATGAGGAAAATGTCTTGCGTACGCATGACACCGTTTTCTGGTACTACTATCTCAATCATCCGTTAATTAAAGGAAGAGTCGCCAAAGGCCAAGCTTTCGGCGCTATTTGCCACGGCAAGGTCTACAGAAAGGACGAGATTGATAACCGGCACATGAACGTCTTCCACCAGATTGGCGGACTCTATCTTGCGCCGGACAATAAACAGACGGTTACACCGGAAAATTTAAAAAATGTTTTGTCAGAGATTGCCCGAGCCATTTTCGGCGCCGATGTAGAGTTCCGTTTCTACGACCACCAGTTCCCGTACACCGACCCTTCCTATGAGATGGAGGCATATATCAATGGGGTATGGATGGAGATGCTTGGTTCTGGCCTGCCAAGAAAAAGTGTTTTGAAGAACTTCGGCTTGGAAGGTTATAACGGCTGGGCGTTCGGCTTCGGCCTTGAGCGCTTGGCTATGGCCTCGATGGACCTGCCCGACATTCGCCTCCTTTGGTCTAATGACGAGCGAGTTAGAAAGCAACTCAAGCTCGGTCATAAGTATAAAGAAGTTTCCAAATTCCCGCCGGTCACGCGCGACATCTCTTTCATCGTCCCCAACACTTTCATACCAAACGACTATTTCGACCTGATTCGCGACATTGGCGGAGATTTGATAGAACAAGTCGAGCTCTTAGATAAATATGAGAACGCGGAGAAGTTTGGGGCGGGGAAGTTGAGTTACACCTTCCGCATCACATATCGCCATCTCGAGAGAACACTTACCAACGAGGAAGTAAATAAAGTCCATGCGGAACTGGAAAATCGAACCGAATCCGATTTCAATGCCGTAATTCGACGGGTATAGACATACACAGTATTTGAATGTAGGATGATAGTGGAGGAAATATGGATGTAAGAGATGTGGCTCAATTGAGCGATGTGATGTTTCTGGCATTTCGAGACCAGCAGAGACGACACTGGCAGGGCGATCATGGTTGTAACTGCGGCCACTGTCAACTCGACATGCGAGAGGCCGTGCAGGCAGTTCTCAAGCAAGGACTCTCCGAGCTCGAGAAGAAAGCGGTCGCATCCGCCGGCCAGGTTATCAAGGATGAAGGCACCGACTTCTCTCAATAACCCACCCCGCACCCCGCCGCCCGGCCACCACCGGGCGGTCGTTTTTTTAATTAAATTTAATAAACAATCATTTAAACTACCTACATCTAATTATAACGACCGTTATTCATAAATGTAAATGAGTTATATAAGAATAAAAAATTAATAAGGGAGACCAAATTCTTCCCGAAGCCGCTTATCATTCTCAATTTCATCAACAATCATATACAGAACGTCTTTTCCGACTCCGAAATCAGTTTTTAAAAGGCCTATGACATCTTCGCAGTCGTAAGGGTAGACCCAAACACTGTCTTGAAGACGATAGAAACCGATTGACACGAGCAAGAGGCGGATGCGGTCGCGCACAGTCCTCTTCTTTTCCGCAATATCAAAAATTATTACTCGCCACTTTCCATCCCATCTTTTCGGCTTGATAAGTTTGTATCCTTGAAACTCAAATTGCCTTAGTCTTCTTTCTCCCTCCTCCGTCAATTCGTAGAATTTGCCATTAAATTTGAGCCAGCCCTTTTTAGCCAGTTTGGAAGCTGAGGAGCTTACCACCTCACTTTGGCGCTTGATTGTAAGAATGCCTGCCTTGTGCATGGCGCTTATCACATTCGGCGCCACCAGACCGACACCTAAAACTCCCGCAAATTTAACGGCCTCCAAAATCAACTTTTGGATTTCTCCACGTTTGGCCTTCCTCTTACTTTTTTCTTCCAATTTACCCATACATCTATCTTACACGACCGTGAGCTATAGATGTAATTAGATAGTGTAAAAATTGGGGAAAACGTCTTTCTTTTGGGCTCTAAATATGCTAAAATAGAGGTTACCCAAATGGCAGAAAAGAAGTCAAAGACAGGCAGCTACAGCGCGGAATCCATTACCGTTTTGGAGGGTCTGGAGCCGGTCAGGAAGCGTCCGGGGATGTATATAGGAACTACCGGTCCAGATGGCTTACATCATCTGGTCACCGAGATATTTGATAATTCCCGGGATGAGGCGATGGGCGGCTTCGCCAACGACATCGAAATCACACTTCTCCCCAACAGTCGCGTCCGTGTGGCAGACAACGGCCGCGGCATACCCGTCGATATTCATAAGCAAACCAAAGTCTCGGCTCTCGAAACCATCATGACCACCTTGCACGCTGGCGGGAAATTCGGCGGCGAGGGTTACAAAATCTCCGGCGGTCTTCACGGTGTCGGCGGTTCGGTAGTGAACGCCCTTTCGATTTGGTGTCGGGCCGAAGTGCATCGCGACGGCGGAGTCTATGTCCAAGAATATTCTCAAGGCAAGAGGAAAAGCGCAGTCAAGAAAATCGGTGCATCTAAAATCCACGGCACCATCATTACTTTTCAACCCGACCCGGCTATCTTCCCAGACACTAACTTCAACTTTGACCGCATCGTTACCCATATGCGCCAGCAAGCCTATCTGATAAAGGGTTTGCGCATTTCTGTCATCGACGCACGCAACTTGGAAGCTCAATTTCCAAGTAAAGAGGTTTTTTACATCCGCGAACTGGGGCTTAATGCCCCTTCGATGTCCTTCTACTTCGAAGGCGGTCTGATATCGTTGGTGCGCTTTGAGAACGAGCATCAAAAAGCAATTCACAAAAATATTTTCTATGTCGAGAAGACTGCTAATGGCAACGACTTTGAGATGGTAGAGGTAGCGCTTCAATACGTCGACGATATTTCTTCTCGTATTCTGCCATTCGCCAACAACATCTACACCGCCGAAGGCGGCACCCACTTAACCGGCTTTAAAACTGCCCTGACCAGAAGCTTGAACAATTATGCTCGCAAAAATAACTTGGTCAGTGAAAAAGAAGACAACTTCACCGGTGATGACGTGCTGGAAGGACTGACTGCCGTGATCTCAATCAAATTAAAGGAGATTCAATTCGAAGGTCAGACTAAAGCTAAGCTTGGCTCGGTAGAGGCGCAAGGCATGGTGACGACCGTCTTTGGTGACGCTTTCTCTGCCTTCCTTGAGGAAAATCCTGACGATGCTAGAGCCATGATTCAGAAAGTAGTATTGGCTTTGAAGGCCCGTAAGGCCGCCAAGGCGGCTAAAGACTCGGTGCTGCGTAAGGGGGCTCTCGAGGGTATGACTCTCCCCGGCAAGCTCGCGGACTGCCAGAGCCGCTCGGCAGAGGAGTCGGAGCTCTTTATTGTGGAGGGAGATTCGGCCGGCGGTACGGCTAAGATGGGCCGCGACAGGCGCATTCAGGCCATCCTGCCTTTACGCGGCAAAATTTTAAATATCGAGCGAGCTCGTCTCGACCGCATGCTTGCATCAGAGCAAATCAAAAATTTAGTGGTCGCTCTCGGCACGGCTATCGGAGACACGTTTGATATTACAAAGCTTCGCTATCATAAAATTATTATCGCTACAGACGCCGACGTCGACGGCGCGCACATACGCACCCTTCTTCTCACTTTGCTCTACAGATTCTTCCGCCCGCTTATCGACGCAGGTTATGTCTACATAGCCCAGCCGCCGCTCTATAAAATTAAGAAGGGTAAAGAATTTTTCTATGCTTACTCTGATGACGAGAAAAATAAAATAAAAGAGACCACCGATATCCAGCGCTACAAAGGTTTAGGAGAAATGAATTCCGACGAGCTTTGGGAAACTACCATGGACCCAACCAAACGCATATTGAAACAAGTTACCGTCGATGACGCTCGCGAGGCCGACCGCATCTTCGATGTTCTCATGGGCACCGACGTCCCGTCCCGTAAATCTTTCATCCAGAGCAACGCCAAAAAAGCGGTACTTGACATTTAATAGTTTTTAATTTGCTCTAATAATAGAGGGAATCTAATATTTAGTTATCCACAGAAGAAGGGAAAAGTGGCTTTTTCGCCTAGTAAGATGGAGCTAGGTGGGATAGAATAGTATGTGAGTGGGAAATAGTGGTATCATGAAAACACAATGTTTATCGGCGAGTACACACATATCGTTGACGAGAAGAATCGTTTCTCTTTGCCTGCCAAATTCCGAAAAGCTCTCGGCAGAAAAGTTGTTGTTACTCGAGGCAAAGATCATTGTCTTTTTCTCTACCCCCACAGGACCTGGCTTCAGATCTCGGAAGAGGTTAAGAAGCTCGGGCACGTAGAAACTGACCATCGCTTCGCGCGGTTCACTTTCGCGGGTGCATCTGAAATCGAGATTGACTCCATAGGCAGGATTCTCATTCCGGAATTCTTGCGGGAATTCGCAGACTTGAAGAATCCCATTGTCATCACCGGCGTCCATGACCGAGTGGAAATCTGGAATGACAAGAAATGGGCTAGCTACAGGAGAAAACTCGAATCGGAATATGCCTAAACATAAATCTGTTCTTTTACACGAGGTAGTGGAGAGCTTGGATCTGAAGAACGGTGAAGTGTTCGTAGATGCTACATATGGCTCTGGCGGGCACAGTAAGGAAATCTTGAGACAATTTCCGAAGGTAAAAGTCGTCACTATTGATCAAGATCCTCTAACTGGTGCCGATATTACCGGCAACTTC
This sequence comes from Candidatus Zambryskiibacteriota bacterium, assembly GCA_016180955.1. GTDB lineage: Bacteria > Patescibacteriota > Minisyncoccia > Phycocordibacterales > Zambryskibacteraceae > UBA5004. The sequence continues at coordinate 44,614 of JACPAD010000001.1, read as the reverse complement.
CAAGACTTGGACAAACTTCTGGCAGATGTGAGGCCAGACGCCATTCTCTTCGACCTCGGCATCTCGAGCGATCAACTTGCCCCGTCTGACGGGGCGGGAAGAGGATTTTCCTTCCAGAAAGACGAGCCGCTCGACATGAGAATGTCTGGCAAGGGCATTACCGCAGCCGATATTTTAAACTCCTTCGATGAGCATGCCATTGAGCTCATCTTGCGCGGCTTCGGAGAAGAGAAGTTCTCGAAAAAGATTGCCAGAGAGATTGTAAGGCGAAGGGAAATTAAGCCTTTTGAGACCACCTTTGATCTGGTTGAAGTGGTTGGAGACAGAAAGGGCCGCATTCATCCGGCAACAAAAGTTTTCCAAGCTTTGCGCATTGCCGTCAATGACGAACTGACAGCATTAGAGGTCGGATTATCGAAAGCATGGGAAATATTGAATCCTGGCGGACGACTGGTGGTAATTTCATTCCATAGCCTTGAAGACCGGATAGTGAAGAACTTCTTTAGAGAAAAAGGGGAGAAAAGAAAACCTATTGTCCCAAGCGCCGAAGAGGTTAAGAGAAACCCCCGCTCACGCAATGCCAAACTAAGAATTATTAAGAAAATATGACTAGGAGAATAAAGATAAATCATAATCAACTGACTCTACCTTTCGGAGAAGTTTTAGCATCGGCAGGATACGAGAGCCGCGAGAGAGCTTTTTGGTTTTTGATTTCAGTTTCTCTTCTTTCACTCGCACTCTACACTTATGCTATAAACGCTACTGCCCACCACATTGCCGTGCGAGAGAATTTGGAAAGGGAAGTAGCCGGACTTGCTGCTGAGCTTGGCACGCTTGAATTCGCCTCTATTTCCTTAAGGAACGCGGTGACCATGGAGCGAGCCATTGAACTCGGCTTCCATGAAGTGGGGGAGCCACTCTTCGTTTCTCGTACACCCAATATTTCTCTTACTTTAAATACCGTGAGGTAAGCGCTAAAATAGCGTAAATGTCCGCTTCCGGGAACAGATTGCGCTTGCTGACACTTCTTCTGCTTCTTTTTACTTTTGTGCTCATAAGCAAACTCTACTTTGTCCAGATCATCTCCGGCGAACAATTTCGAGCGCGCGCGGAACACCAGTACGTTGCGGGTGTCAGCTACTTCGACCGTGGTTCGATCTTTTTTTCCACCAAAGACGGGGCTCTCGTGCCGGCGGCAAACATTAAAACTGGCTTTCTCTTAAGCGCTAATCCGAATCTTCTTCGAGACCGTGGCGACCTCGAAAGTATCTATAAGCAAATCAATGCCATTGTTCCGTTGGAAAAAGAGCTTTTCATGCTTAAGGCGGGTAAACTCAACGACCCTTATGAGGAGCTCGCCACCAGGCTTGAAAAAGATTTGGCTGATAAGATACAGGCGCAGAAAATTCCTGGACTAGCTGTCACGCGTGAGCGCTGGCGTATTTATCCCGGCGAGAGTATGGCTGCACATGCTGTCGGACTCATTGGCTATTCCGGTGATGAGCTTGCCGGTCGCTATGGTCTGGAGCGCTACTACGAGGAAACACTCAAAAGAGAGAGTGATGACGTCTTCGTCAACTTTTTTGCCGAGATTTTTTCCAACGTCAAATCGGTAGTCAAGGACAGGGAGGCGATTGAGGGAGATATCGTTACCACCATCGAGCCATCTGTCGAGGCCTTCCTTGAAAGCGTGCTGAAGAAAATAACGGAAAAATATTCTTCCGATTTCTCCGGCGGCATCGTTATCAATCCTAAAACCGGCGAAATTGCTGCCTTGGCTCTGGAGCCGACTTTCGACCCGAACTCTCCGCAGAAAGCGGAGAGTTCGGATATCTTCAGAAACATTTTAGTAGAAGACCGTTACGAGATGGGCTCGATTATCAAGGCCTTAACCTTCGCCATCGGCCTTGATACCGGTGCCATTACTGCTAAAACTACTTACAATGACCCCGGTTGTATGACGCTCAATACCAAAACTTTCTGTAACTACGATGGCAAAAGTCATGGCGTATCCGTTACCATGCAGGAGGTGCTAAACCAGTCCTTAAACACCGGCGCGGCCTACGTGGCGGTAAGAGTGGGGAACGAAAAATTCAGTAAATACATGATGTCCTTCGGTTTAGGCGACAAGACCGACATAGACCTTCCCAACGAAGGTCTCTCTTTAGTCTCGAATCTCAAAAGTAATCGCAGTCTTGAACTGGCTCAGGCCTCTTTCGGCCAAGGTATTGCATTAACGCCTATGGCCACCGTTCGCGCCCTATCGGCTCTGGCAAACGGAGGCACGCTTATTACTCCGCATCTGGCCAAAGAAGTCAGGTACAAAATAGGAGGTAGAAAAACTATTCAATACCCCGCGGAAGAGGGGCGTAAACGGGTGATTAGCCAGGAGTCATCGGCCGAGCTTTCCCGGATGCTTACGGAGGTGGTGGACCGCTCTCTGCGTTTCGGGCAGATGAGGCTTGAGAATTACAGTGTGGCGGCTAAGACCGGCACGGCCCAGATTGCCCGTGTTGGCGGGGGAGGGTATTACGAAGACCTCTTCCTGCACTCCTTCTTCGGCTACTTCCCGAGCTATGACCCGGAATTCTTGATTTTCCTATTCACTTACAATCCGAAAGGAGTGCAATTCGCCTCCGAAACTTTGACCGATTCCTTTTTCAACATCACTAAATTCTTAATTAATTACTATGACATCCCACCGGATAGGCAATCAGCACCTCCGGCGCCATTAACGTTGAAAAAAGATAATTTTTAGGTTATCGTTTTGTACGTTATTGGCCTCATCGTCTAGTGGTTAGTCCCGATTTCTCTTTAAGAAATCGAGGATCCTCGATTTTGATGAATCAAAATCGGGAGACACAAACTTTTCAATATAAAACATGCATTGGGTATATATTATAAAATCTGTTAATAACCGATATTACATAGGTGCTTCAGATAACGTGACCAGAAGACTGAATCAGCACAACAGTGGCAGAGTAAAAAGTACAAAATCAGAAAGACCGTGGCAGTTGATTCATACAGAGAGATACTCTACACTTTCAGAATCCAGAATAAGAGAAAAACAGATTAAGAACTGGAAAAGTAGACAGTCGATTGAAAAATTAGTTGGCCTCATCGTCTAGTGGTTAGGACACGAGCTTCTCAAGCTCGGAACCGGAGTCCGATTCTCCGTGAGGTCATAAATATGGAGCATAATCACAACACTTCGACTGCGCTCAGTGCAAACAAGCACGCGGGACACCATACTGAAGATTTTTTGAGAAAATTTTTAGTAAGTCTGATTCTTACGATTCCAGTGATACTTTACAAAGATTCAGATTATTTGCCTTTAATACTTAGCTCGTTCGTATTTTTCTACGGTGGCTGGATCTTCCTTCTAGGAGCATGGCGCGAACTTAAGGCCGGTTTGCCCGGCATGATGACTCTCATTGGCCTCGCTATTTGCTCCGCATATCTATGGAGCGTATATGCGGTATTTGCAGGAGAGGAACCGCTTTTCTGGGAACTTACAACGCTCATTACTATAATGCTTCTCGGCCACTGGCTTGAAATGCGAGCGGTTAGCGGCGCCCAGGGTGCACTCAAAGAGTTGTCTAAACTGCTTCCGGACACTGCTGAAGTAATTCGCGGCAACCCCTCGACCGCGCTCGGGGCAAGCAAAACAGAAATCATTCCTCTTTCTGAACTTCGGAAGAATGACATAGTATTAGTTAAGCCGGGGACAAAGATTCCAGCGGATGGCACGGTTATTGATGGAGAATCCGATGTAAACGAATCTATGGTAACCGGAGAATCAAAGCCGGTTTCTAAAAAAGAAGACGACTCTGTTATCGCCGGAACAATCAACGGAGATGGAGCGCTAAAGATTAGGGTATCGAATATTGGCGAGAAAACATTCCTGGCCGGCGTCATGCGTCTGGTGGCCGAGGCCGCAGCCAGCAAATCTCGACTCCAAATTCTTTCTGACAGAGCGGCTCTCTATTTGACCGTCGTGGCTGTCGGCGGGGGCATTACTACCCTTGTCCTATGGCTTGCGGTCGGCGCCGATGTCGGCTTCGCGGTTGCTCGGCTGGTGGCGGTACTGGTCATCGCCTGTCCGCACGCACTTGGTCTTGCCGTGCCACTTGTGGCTTCAATCTCCACGACCAAAGCGGCACAGAATGGGTTCCTCGTAAAACAAAGGCTTGCCTTGGAAGTGGCGCGAACTATCGATACTGTGCTCTTCGATAAAACAGGAACACTCACGGAAGGCGTCTTTGGGGTTACTTCTTACTCGTCTGATGAAGCCTTGATTCTAGCCGCCTCTGTTGACATTCATTCTGAACATCCCATCGCCAAAGGCATTGTCGACGAAGCGAAGAAAAGAAATCTGGAACTAAAAGAGTCAAAAAACTTCAAGCGCATTGCCGGTATCGGTGCCCAAGCGGAAGTGGAAGGCAAAAAAGTTTTTGTCGGCCAGCGTGGTGCGTCTGATATCGTTGTTGAAGTCGATGATAAACAAATCGGCGTCATTCAAGCCGCTGACAAGATAAGACCAGAAGCAAAAGAGGCCTTGAAGCAAATCAAGAAGATGGGCATTAAATCGGCTATGATTACCGGCGATTCGGAAGAGGTAGCAGAATCGGTTGCCCGCGAGCTTGGCATTGACGAATACTTTGCTCGGGTACTGCCTCATCGAAAGTCTGAAAAAGTTAAGGAGCTTCAGAAGCGTAATCTAAGGGTCGCGATGGTTGGTGACGGTATTAATGACGCACCGGCCATCACTCAAGCCGATCTCGGTATCGCTATTGGTGCCGGCACGAACGTTGCTATTGAATCAGCAGGTATTATCCTTGTTAGGAACGATCCTCGGGATATCGTAAAGATTATCAGGCTTTCCCAGATGACATACTCAAAGATGATTCAGAACCTTTTCTGGGCTACCGGCTACAACGTGGCCGCCCTGCCTCTGGCGGCCGGAGTACTTGTCTCCAAAGGAATTATTCTTGAACCGGCCTTGGCGGCGGGGTTTATGTCAGCAAGTACGATCATTGTTGCTATTAACGCCCTGCTTTTGCGCCGAATAAACTTATAATGTTATACTTTAGTCATGATGGGATATGGATATAATTGGGGAATGATGGGTGGGGCACTTGGCTTTGGATTTCTTACATGGCTCGTGCTATTCATCGACCTGATTCTTGTCGGTGTCTGGCTCTGGAAGCAGATTAAGAAAAACTAAGCCGCCATCATCCAAATTTCATGAAGACCTTCTTGGCCATAGTTGGAGTAGTTGTTGCGCTTCTTATCGGAAGCGTTTTGCTCTCAAGATCATTGCAGAAAGACGATAGCACTATTATTTCTAGAAGCGGCATCCACTGGCATCCGGAGCTTGAAATTTACGTAAACGAGGAAAAGATTGAGTTGTCCAAAAATAAGGGCATAGAAAGGACTCCGCACAGTCCAATTCATACCCACGAAGATCTACCGCTTCTTCATCTGGAATTTGGCGGGCTGGTGCGGGAAGACGATATAAAGCTTAGTAAATGGTTTGAAGTCTGGGGCAAAGATTTCTACGAGCTCGGCTCGAATGTTACCATGATCGTAAATGGAGCAGAGAATACCGAGTTTGGAAACTACATAATGCGAGACGGAGACAAAATAGTCCTGCGCTACTCGAACTGATGGATTTCCAAGAGCGAGTCTGCGAAGTGGTGAGAAAGATTCCGAAAGGAAAAGTGCTTACTTACAAGCAAGTAGCGGAGAGAGTAGGGAAGCCGAAGGCTTACAGGGCAGTAGGAAATATTTTGAGTAAAAATACAGATCCGAAAGTACCATGCCACAGAGTGATTAGGTCGGACGGCAGAGTGGGAGATTATAATCGCGGCGGTAGTAGAGCGAAAATAAAAATTTTAAAGAAAGAAGGGTATTTAAATTAAGGAAGGGCGGACCTACAGGTCCGCCCTCGAAAAGCTAGTCGTCGCTGGGATTGTAGCGACGACGCACCGCTATCTGTGCGGCCTGAAGATGCGCCGGAAGCTGGTGGAAGGGAATGGCCCCTCCGTTCACTACGCCACCAATCGGCGGCCCAAGCGGCTTCCTGCCACTCTGCCGACTCCGACGCCGACAAGTCGGCTTCTTCCCACGACCATTCATTCCGTTGTCGTGGCGGCGCGCTCTTCGTCCAAGTGTTTTCATACACGCTCCTACGAAACGAGTTGCCTGTTGGGTCCTAATTACATCCTAACACGCAGTCCAGTATGTGTCAAGCGAAGAGAGAATCGACTGCTTCTTTCACTATTGTACCATCTGCTTTGCCATTCAACTCCTTCATAACCATCCCCATAAACTGATTCTTTTTAGTAGGATCGAACATGCTAAGTTGCGCCTGCTTGACCTTCACATATTCAAATATTTCATCGCGAGACATTTGCGCGGGGAGATAAGTCTCGAGGATGGCGAGTTCTTGCTTCTCGACATCGGCAAGTTCCTGTCTTCCGCCCTTCTCAAACTGCTCGATACTATCCTTTCTCTGTTTGGCCGCGCGAGTGATGACTACCATTGCCTCGTCATCGGATAACTGTTCGTCTGGTTTACGCCTCTTCGCTACCGCTTCGTTAGTAAAGGCCGACAGAAGCCCGCGGATGACATTGAGTCGTACCGTATCGCGCGCCCTCATCGCTTCCGTAAGCCGGCTCTTTATATCTTGGTGTATGGACATATCTCGATTATAATACAGTAAATAACTATTATCGAATGATTGGTCAATTTGTAAATGGTAGGGTGTATGTATTTGTGGATGCCGCAAATATTCTTTATTCACAGCAAAAATTGCAATGGCGCGTGGATTACAAAAAACTCAAAGGGTACTTTGAAAACGAGTGTGACTTAAAAGGTATTTATTTTTATACGGGACGAGTTGGTAGCAACTATAAACAAAATGCCTTCATTGAAAAACTGAAGGAGCTTGGATATGTAGTCAAAGCGAAAGAAGTAAAGCGCATTCAAATATCTCAAAACGCATACGAATGGAAAGGAAATCTTGATGTTGAACTGACTATTGATGTTCTCGCCAATCTAAATAATTTCGACACCTTTGTACTAATGTCTGGAGATAGTGACTTCGCACCACTCTTAGAAAAAGTAAAAGAAAACCATAAAAGAGTTATCGTCATGTCTACTAAAGGGCATATTGCCAAAGAACTTCTAGACCGGGCAAAATATATAAATCTCAAGAAACTTAGGGACCAAATTGTCTATCTTAAATAAAATAAATCCCCCCGCCGAAGCGGGGAGAGGTTTGACCTTGTCAGTATAGCAAAAGCTGTTTAATTCTGTCAAACTTCTTGCAAAAGGAAAGCTATGGTGCTATATTTACCTAAGTCTCATTGTTAAAAATGCTTGGCCGACACAACTAGAAGAACGAGGGCATTCATGAGAGTGGTAATCCTTCAATCTGAGTTTTAAGCCAACCTTCCTTGAGATAGGGTGGGGACTTAATCATTATAAAAATAACAAATGGATAATATTGTAGGGCTAATTATAGCCTTGGGTCTTGGAATTGTATTTATTAGAGAAATAAAGAACTATAAATGACTTTAACTACCTTACTGATACTTATCATTGCAGTTAATTTAGTAGCCCTCTTTTTCTTCGCCAAGAAGTTCGGCAGTCAGAAGCAAGACGGGGGAGAAGGAATGAAACTACTTCTCACCCAGCTCCACGAATTCTCCCGCACCGTGGATCAGAAGATGGCCGAGACCAATAAAATGATGAACGAATCGGTGCGAGCACAATTCGGCGAGTCGGCCAAACTTATTCGCGAAGTTACGCAAGGCCTTACCAAACTCGACGAGACCAATAAACAAGTGGTCTCCTTCGCTGACCAACTGCAGTCACTCCAAGATATACTCAAAAATCCCAAACAGCGTGGAGTGCTCGGCGAATATTATCTTGAGACTCTCTTAAAAAATGTTTTGCCCCCGGGCAGTTACCAAATGCAGTACGCTTTCTCGGACGGCACCATCGTTGACGCGGCTGTCTTTGTCAAAGATAAAATCATTCCCATCGACTCCAAGTTTTCTTTGGAAAATTATAACCGCATTGTCGAAGAGAAAAACGAGGTAGAGCGAGAGAAACTTGAGAAAGCATTCGTCACTGACCTCAAGAACCGCATTACCGAGACTTCTAAATATATCCAGCCGTCGCAGGGCACCATGGATTTCGCCTTCATGTTCATACCCCACGAAGCGATTTACTATGACCTCATCGTCAATAAAATCGGCGCGCTCAAAGAAGATTCGGAAACGCTCATCCAGCGCGCCGCTTCCAAACATCATGTTTTGATAGTCTCACCAACTTCCTTCCTCGCTTATCTCCAGACCGTACTACAAGGTCTTAACGCGCTCCATATCGAAGAGAAGGCGGTAGAGATTATCAAGAGAGTGGAAGAGCTCGGCCGACATCTCAAGAGCTATGAGGAATACTACGGCAAGCTCGGCAACGCTCTCTCGACAACGGTCAATCACTACAATACAGGCTACAAGGAGCTAGGCAAGGTGGACAAGGACGTCCTACGCATCACCGGCACCGGAGCGGGACTTGAACCATTGACATTGGAGCGACCTTCGGTAGAATAGTGTGCCTATGGCAGAAGCAACGTCTGTTAAAAAGCCCACCGGAAAGGCGCCTGTAGTCCGTAAAGCCGCGGTTCCTAAGTTAGCCTCCAAATCTGTCCAAAGCCGAGTTTTGGACAGAAGTCTTTACGCCGTTTTTGCCACCGGAGGCAAGCAGTACCGAGTGAGAGTGGGGGATAAGGTTAAAATCGAAAAAATCACTGGCGAACACAAGGAGGGAGACAAACTTGTTTTCGACAAAGTGCTTCTGGTAGACGACGGAGCAAGCGAGGCCACCATAGGCACTCCTTTTATCACTGGCGCAGTAGTTAATGCCACTTTAAATAAAATCGCTCGATACAAAACTATCGACGTTATCAAATACAAACAGAAGTCCCGCTATTTCAAAAAATACGGCCACCGCCAACCCTACTTTGAAGTCCAGATAGATAGTATTAAGTAAACAATAGATAGTAGAAGTGTTAGTTACTTGCGACCGCAGGTATTTAATACTTTTAATCAAAACAAAAAAAGAGAGACAGGATTGACCATTCAAGGTTTCAACCGTCTCTCCTTTGATATTACGAAAGGGTACTACTACGCGATCTTCTTTGGCGCCTCCATGGCATCGAAGCGCTTGCGCCATTCAGCGACTTTGCGGCTTGACACCTTCACCAGGTGGTCCAAGTGAGTGAAGATCTTCATCACTTGCTTGTGGCTCACGTCACCGTCTTGATAGGCCTCCATGAGCCGACGAACGACCGCGGAATTGCGGTTACCCAGCGACCTGTATGCCACTGAGAGTTGGCGCTGGGCCTCTTCGACCCCACGCTTGGTTCGCGCATTGACCCGATTGTTCAAAAGCGCCTTGAGCTGATCCTCGGGTACGTCATATTGCACTGCCGCCTTCGGCACCGACAGTCCGCCGTTCGAGATAGCAAGCGCCGCTTTTTGCAACTTGGTGCGCTGCATCCGGCTCTCGACGTCATTGAGATACGCGCGCACCATGCGTGTCGGTAGTGGCGCGAGGATTTCGGCAAGCTGCTTCTTCGGAACGCCGCGGTTCAAGAGTTCCTGGATGGTGTGCTCGATGTCGCCCTTGTTTGGCGGCAAAGAACCTCCCAAGTTGCACTTGAGTGCGAAGACAACAAATTCGACGTCGTCGTCGGCCTCGACGATCTTGCACCGGATCTCCGTCTTCTTGGCAAGTTCGTGCGCCTCAATGCGATGGCGTCCATCGATCACCTTACCGTCACGCGTAATGTAGATGGGTTCCAGTTCAACGCCCGAATCGACGAGCAGACCAAGCTGGAGTGCCCAGTCATGATTGAGTTCTTGACGGACGTAGAAATCCTCGACGAGATCCTTGATAGTGCGGGTCACCGAACGGTCACTGATCTGAATGCTCATGGCTATTTGCTCCGCGCTGAACGCGCTTGCTGATTGCTGTTGCCGATGTCTTCCGGTCTGAAAAACCGGGCAGACATTGCGCGCCACCCTGCGCGCTTCTTCTGAAAATCTTCCAGAACCACCTCGGAACCCGGTTCGGGGAATCTCTTCTCCGGCCAAACATCTGGCGTGAGAGAAAAGGTAACTGAACCGAGTTTTTGGTCTTCATCTTGAGCTATCGCGTACGGCCCGTGCTGGCCGTTAGGAACGACCTTCTGCACCACCCAGCGATGCGGTTCGGTCATGGAACCTCCTTTAGCTTGGCTTTACTAGCCGAGCGCTGAGTGTTGACAGATGGGAAGAGAGCCGAAGAACCACACTGCTTGAGTTGCGCAATGCAACCCAGTCAGCGTCTGAGAGATCTTGCAAGACCCCACCATCGAGAAACCGTAGAAGGCCTTGCATGATATCAATCACCCCGTCTTTGGGGTAGTTGTTGAAGTTCGGCGTCACCAGCGTTTCCGTTGGTACCGTCGAGTGCTCTGACGCTGGTGAGAAATTTAGTCGAAATCGCTGTACAGCTTTTTCAACCGCCTCGTCAAGTTTGTCCTTTCGCACTTTCCACATATCCCACAACTTCTGATCCCGGTCATCACTTGCTTCCCGGTTGCCACGAAGCAACTGGAAAAGAGAAGAGGTTTGGGTATATCCAAGCATGTCGGTCGCCTGCTGACTTGTGATCAGCGAAAAACCGATGAGCTTGGCGAAGTTGCGGCACTTCTGCGGAACGCGCTCGAGTTCGATTACCTTGTAGCCGTTGAGGTCGAGGAAATGCATCAGCTTGATGTTCTCCTCGCCCTTCGGCAAGCTGTTTGCGTGATATAGCCACCGGGTCACGGTAGCTACACTCACGCCACAGAACTTGGCTATCGGCCGCTTAGCCTCTGCCGCTTCTTTGCTTCCTTTCGGAAACGATTCAGAAAAGCGGGCGGCAAAGTGCTTGATGCACTCTTCCAAGTGTCCACGAAAGTTATCATTCACATGTAGTTTCCTTTCAAAGGGCAGACCACTAAACAGTGAATCTGTCTAGGGGGTAAGCTCTGTTTGAACCTTACCAAAGAAGTGTGTGTGTCAAGCTCTAAAAATTTGACTTAATTTGTATTTTATGGGTAAATAATTTAGAACGTAGCTTATTTAGTCCGATGCAAAAAGGCGTTTTTGAGGGTTTCTGGGTCGGCGTATTCTAACTCGATGCCAGTGGAGAGACCTCTGCCAAGCGCGGAAAATATCAAGGGTAGCCCTTGATATTTTTGTTTGATGAATTCGGCGGTATGCTCGCCGTCCTGGTTGGCGTTCATAGCAAGAATTATTTCTTTGATATTTTTATTTTTCTTGATTCGTGATTCTAGTTCCTTGATTCTGATTCTTTTTTCTGGTTCTTTCTCTAGAATCGGCACCACACCGCCTAACACGAAATAGTAACCCTTGTAACTACCAGATTTCTCAACCGCTTCCAAGTCAATATCTCTCGGCACAACCATGAGCATTGAGCTATCTCTGGTATCGTCAGAGCAAATGGAACAGAGCGCTTGTCCCGAGTTTGTCGAGGGAAAGTGTCTCTGGCATTCATTGCACTGTGCGATTTCTTGCTTGAGATTTTGTATTGCTTTAATCAGTTCATCAGAATAATTTCCATCTCTAGATAAAAGATAATAAACAAAGCGCTTGGCTTGCCGCGGGCCTATGCCGGGGAAGTTTTTAAAAAGTTCAGCTAACCGATCGATAGCGTTCATCAGAAATTCTTGAAATCTTCCTCAATCTTGCCGTAGTTGGAGTAGTCTATTTCAACGAAGGTATTGAAGCGGGTGTGATAGTCGAGCACCGCCTGACCCAACGGGCCGTTCCTATGCTTGGCGATGATGAGCTCTTTGCGCTGGACGTCCTTGACCTTGCCGGACTCGTCTCGGATATCGTCCTCATTGGAGTGGATGAACATCACCAGGTCTGCATCCTGCTCGATGGAGCCCGAGTCGCGAAGGTCGGAGAGTTTAGGCTTGCCACCGCGGGTCTCGATGGCACGCGAGAGCTGGGAGAGAGCAATGACGGGGATGTTGAGCTCACGGGCCAAGTGCTTCAACCCGCGTGAAATTTCGGTCACTTGCTGGACCATCGAGTCGTTGGTACGAGCAGTCGAGGGCGCCATAAGCTGGAGATAATCAACGATAAGAAGCTTGAGACTTTTCTCGATCTTGAGCTTACGCGCGGCAGAACGCATCTTCATGATGGAATTACCGGGCTGGTCGTCAATGTAGATGGGCGTACGCGAGAGATCATCAAGAGCGTCGCGGATATTCTTGAAGATATCCTCACGCCAAGTGCCGCTCTGGGTGCGCACGCCTTTCCTGATGATCGAGGCGTCAGTGCGGCTCTGGGCGGCAACAATCCTGTCCACCAGCTGGTCCGCGCTCATCTCAAGAGAGAAGATGCCGACGGGAGTCTGATGCTCGCTTGCTGTGCGACGGGCGATGTCGAGAGCCAGAGCCGTCTTACCGACCGAAGGACGCGCGGCGATGATGATGAGGTCGGAATTCTGGAAACCGCCGAGGATATCATCAAGTGACTTGAATCCTGTCCGTACACCGCGCAATTCGTGTTCAGCACTGGAGAGCCTCTCGAAGCGCTCGAAGGCGTCGTGGAGAAGCGGCATAAGTTCTCGGAAACGTGCAGAACCAGCGAAGTGTTCGGTGATGTCGAAGACTTTCTTCTCCGCTTGGTCGAGAATCTCTTCGAGTTCGCCCGCTTCGTTGAAGCCTAAGTGCGATAGATACTCGGAAGCCTCGATAAGCTGGCGCATCATATATTTTTTCATTACAATCTCGGCATAGTGCTTGACATTGGCGGAAGAGGGTACAACAGAGGAAAGTTCAGTGAGGAAAGTGGTACCGCCTATATGTTCGAGAAAATCTTTTTCTTTCAACCGTGTGGAGAGCGATAGAATATCTATCGGCTGATGCTTACCGAAGAGCTCGAGCATTGCTTCATATACAGTGCGATGCTTTTCGAAATAAAAAGATAAGGGAGTTACGATATCAATAATTTCATAAATCGCATCCGGACGAAGCATGATAGAGCCAAGGAGCGCCATCTCCGCCTCGAGCGAGTGGGGCGGGATGCGCAGCCCCGCGTTAGTGATGGGGTTCTGACCGGTAATTTCCATGCCACGAATTATAGCGAATTTGATCGAATGATACGAGTCTAGAAATGGGTAGAAAGTAGTGTTTAAGTTGGGGAGAACTTGTTTGACACTCAAATGTTTTTGTTTTAATTTCTAATTTCAAAAAAAGTAGAAAATACTTGCGACCGCTAGTAAAAAGTATAATTTATAACTTCAAAACTTTCTGGCCCGATGGAGTATCTTCGACTATAAAGTCAAGTTTTTTAATTTCTTCGCGAAGTTTGTCAGATTTTTGGTAGTCTCCGGAAGCGCGAGCTTCTTCGCGTTCGGAGAGAAGCTTGGAGACTTCTTCCGGAATCTCTCCCGTTTCAAATTCATTTTGTTCAAGATTAAGTCCTAACACTTTATCGAAATCAAGAAGCGTAGAGTGCTTATCGGCAGAAGAGACGGATTCATCTTTAACCAGTTTCCAAACAACCGCCAGTGCTTCGGGAGTATTAAGGTCATCTTCAATCTTCTCTATGAATTGTTTTTTGTATTTTTGATCTATTATTCCTAAATCTTGCTTGCCCGTCATAGCTTCTTTGAGTTTCTTATACGCATTTTGAGCCGCTTCCAGCGCTTCCCAAGTGAAGTTGGTAGAAGTTCGATAGGTAGAATTCAAAAGGAAGTATCGGAAGGCTAGGGGACTGAATCCTTTCTCGATAATTTCAGAAAGATATACCACGTTGCCTTCTGATTTGGCAATCTTTTCGCCGCCTAATTGTAGATGAGCTCTGTGTAGCCAGTACCTAGCAAATGGTTCCTTGCCCGTAGCCGCCTCGGATTGGGCAATTTCATTATTATGATGCACTGGTATGTGCTCAATACCGCCCGTATGTATGTCTATCTGTTCTCCTAAAAGGTTAATAATCATGGTCGAACACTCGATATGCCACCCGGGGAACCCCTCACCCCATGGAGACTTCCAACCAAGTTTTGGATTAAACTTCCAAAGATTGAAGTCTCGCTGGTTTTTCTTCTCGGGGTTGGGAGCTATGCGAGCTTGCAAATCTTGCGAGAGACCACCCAATTTTCCATATTCTCTACACTTTGATATATCAAAGTAAATTCCGTCGCTCGTTTTATAGGTAAAGCCTTTTGACTCGAGAATCTTAATCATCTCAATCTGCTGCGGCACGTACTCGCTCGCGTAAGGAAAGAAAGTGCCCTCTGTTTTCACATTCAATCTCGAAATGTCTTCGAGAAAGACTCCAGCATATTTCCGTCCAAGAGTAAGCATATTATCAAGTGTCATTTCCAAGCCTTCTCGCTTGAGGCCCTTGGTCATCTTATCTTCTCCTTCGTCAGCATCAGAAGTCAGGTGACCGAAATCAGTAATATTGATGACTTGTTTGGTTTGAAAGCCACTGTATTCGAGAGTGCGACGCAAGATGTCAGTAAAAACAAACATCGAAAGATTACCAATATGCTGGGTACCGTAGACCGTCGGGCCGCAGTGATACATTTTCACTCTGTTGGGTTCAATAGGGGAAAATTCCTCAAGTTTTCCACTTAAAGTATTATGTAACCTGATCGTCATAAGGCTATTATATGCTATAATTTCCAAAATGGATTTTCTGCGAAAACACGCCGCATTGCTTCTCCTCATATTTCTTATCGCTGTCGGCTCTTATAATCTTGGATTCAATAAGGGAGGAGAGGAGGTCTCGACGGTCGTCTCCAATCTCGAGAACGAAGCGGTTGGCCAACCGGAAGCACTCGACTTCAGCCCGTTTTGGAAGGCCTGGAATCTTATTAACGAGAAGTACGTGCCGGCCTCCACCACAGCAGAAAAAGTAAGCGACCAGAAGAAAGTCTGGGGAGCGATTGAGGGCTTAGCCGGCTCGCTTGGCGACCCTTACACCGTCTTTTTCCCGCCGGTGGAAGCAGAACTTTTTGAATCAGACATCCGCGGCAATTTCGAAGGTGTTGGCATGGAAATTCTCGCGCAGGAAGGGGTTATCATCGTCATCGCCCCGCTTAAAAATTCTCCCGCCGAAAAAGCTGGCATACTCGCGGGAGATAAGGTTATCCGCATCAATGGCGAGCCGACAAGCTCTCTCTCAACCGAGGAAGCGGTACAACTTATTCGCGGACCAAGAGGCACACAAGTGACTCTCACGGTCTTTAGAGAAGGGAAAAGTGAGCCGTTCGAAATCGCGATAGAGCGCGCTGTCATTGACATCCCCATTATCGCAACCTCGAGTTTGCCGGGAGACATCTTCGACATCGAACTATACAGCTTCTCGGCCAATTCGCCGAACCTTTTCCGCATCGCTTTACGCGAATTCATCCTCTCTGGCAACGACAAACTCATTTTAGATATGAGAGGCAATCCGGGCGGTTACTTGGAGGCGGCTATAGACATGGCCAGTTGGTTTCTCCCGGCAAGTCGTGTAGTGGTAAGAGAGGACTTCGGTAACTCACGAGAAGAGAAGGTTTATCGAAGCCGCGGTTATGACATTTTTACTGACGAGCTTGAATTTGTCATCCTTGTAGATAAAGGTTCAGCTTCAGCATCGGAGATTCTCGCCGGGGCATTGAGGGAACATGGCCGCGCGGTATTGGTCGGGGAGACTACTTTCGGCAAGGGCTCCGTGCAAGAGCTGGTAGATATCACGCCGGAAACTTCCCTCAAACTCACGGTCGCGAGGTGGCTTACTCCCAACGGAATTTCCATTTCAGAGAAGGGGATTGAGCCGGATTATATAGTCAAGTACACTCCTGCCGACCGCGCCGCCGACCATGACCCCCAGCTAGAGAAAGCGATAGAGATTTTAAGTAAATAGTAGTTAGTAATAAATGGAATGAAGATTATCTTACTTCAGGATGTGAAGGGTGTCGGACGTAAGTTTGAAGAGAAGAATGTGGCCGACGGCTACGCTTTAAATTTTTTAATCCCTAAGAATTTTGCGCTCGTAGCGGATAAAGCAAGCGTCGCTAGAGTAAAACAGCTCAAGGAGCAAAGCAAGACAAAGAAAGCCGCTCGAGAGCAGGAGATTAATGAAAAGGAAGCAAGACGTCTAGAAAAACATTTAGAACTTGAAAAGTTTAGACGGGAACAACATTCATAACCTTTTTTTTGACTACGCTATTATCAAAATGGACCTTGCGCTTATAGGTAAGAAAAACCTTGCCGTCAACGAGAGCGAAGAGAGTATGGTCCTTGCCCATAGAGACTCCTTTACCAGCCAGTACATCAGAGCCGCGCTGACGCACAAGAACAGAGCCGGACTTAGCCCTTGCTCCCGGAGTAATCTTAATGCCAAGATATTTTGGATTGGAATCTCGGCCGTTTTTAGTTGTGCCCGCGGACTTTTTATGTGCCATTGTATAGTGAGCTTGTCGAACCTATAATATTAAGCTCTATGAATATAGCAGAGGAAGTTTCTTTTGACAAGTTTGGTAATATCGAAAAATTTCCGCTTTTAAGGAAGCTTTTCTTAGCTCTTATTATCATTCTCGTTGCTGCTCTTTCTTTCGGTATTGGGAGACTTACGGTGGCGGGGGACAGGGAAGCAATAAAGATAGAATACGACTCATCAATTTCCAATCAAGCCTCTGTTTCTAGCGCATTGAATAACATTGAAAATTCCTCTTCTGTAGTGGCTTCTAAAAATGGCACTAAATACCACTACTCGCATTGCGCGGGAGCCAAGCAGATTAGAGAGGAGAATAAAATCATTTTTAGCTCGCCGGAAGCAGCCGAGGCCTCCGGATATACTCTGGCGGCTAATTGCAAGCCACAATAGTTTCACAAAATACGGCTTAACAAAGCCATTTTATTAAACTAGACCACAAAAAGTCCTTGACATCAATAGTCAGGTGTGATAAGATATAAGTAAGTCAGGAAAGTCCTGGCTTTTCAATTGGGAGCGCTCTTACGGTCAATGTCACCCAAAATTACAAGTTTATCCCACTGTTATTTTACAGTTAACAACCCTTAGTCTTCTCTTGAGTTTCTCTTCTTCCGCTATGGCTGTGTTTCCAGCGATTACCTCGCCAGTTCCGGCCACAGAGATTGAGGTAGAGACTCTGCCTCTTCCTAAAGAAGTGAGGTCAGAAGACTATCTGCCGATAACGGAGACGGAGAACGTCGAGAGGTTCGTTAAGAACTATTTCGCCGACATTCCACTCATGGCTAAAATCGCTAGGTGTGAATCCCGCTACAGACACTACTCCAAGGGAGATGTGCTCCACGGCGAGAAGAACAGCTACGATCGAGGCGTGATGCAAATCAACATCTTGTACCATCAAGAGGATGCACAAGAGATGGGATTGGACTTGCACGACCTGGACGACAACGTGGCTTACGCACGCTACCTTTATGAAAAGTATGGCGCCAAGCCCTGGATGTCCTCCTCTGCTTGCTGGTCCAAATTCTCTAACTTCGAGATAGCTAAGAGATAATCTCTACAAAACCCCGCCGCGTCAGACGCGGCGGGGTTTGTGTGTTTTATTTATCCTTTAAATCCCTGCCGCCGTGGAATTTCTCATGGATGTCACGCAGGCGCTTGTTGGTAACGTGGGTGTAGACTTGGGTTGTAGAAACATTTTTGTGTCCCAGAAGCTCTTGGACGCTACGCAGGTCGGCTCCATGAGATAAGAGGTCGGTAGCATAGCTGTGACGCAGGGTGTGAGGCGTCACTTTTTTTGATAATCCGGCCAACATCGCCGCCCTCGATATCATCGACTGTATCGAGCGCGGAGTGAGACGATTGTTGTCCAGGTCTTTCGACCTAGTATTTATAAATAACGGCTTATGCACGTCACGCCTTTTTGTCAGATACTTCCTCAGCCACTCGGCGGCACGAGGGGAGATGAAAATAGTGCGAATGTGTTTGCCCTTGCCGACGATGGAGAGTTCGTAAGTTCTTTTAGCGTTCTTGTTATCAAGAAATAAGAGCTGGTCGGCATTAAGGGCTACAAGCTCCGAAATGCGCATGCCGGATGAGAAAAAGAGTTCCATAATAGCCCTATCGCGCAAGCCGTTTATAGTCGAGACATCCGGCACCTTGAGTATTTTCTCCATATCAGAAACTTCCAAGAAAGAAATTATTTTCTCCGACTTCTGCTTCGCCAATTTTATTTTCGAAGAGGGAAGAGACTCTATATCTTTTTCGGCAAAATAATTCAAAAGCGCCCTCAAAGCTATCAAATAGTAATTCTGCGACTTCTTGCTCAAGTACGAGCCTCCTGGGGTCTTATATTGACGGGCAAGGTAGAGTCGGTAGTCCCAAATGTGCTTGGCGGTCAACTCCTGTGGCTTGAGCTTTTCATTGCCGGATTTTTTGAGCCAGCCCGTAAAAAGCAGGAGATATTGCCGATAATTCTTCTGTGTATTATTTGATAATCCTTTTTCTATTTCGCAATAATCAAGAAAGGGCAAAAGGTGTTGAGTTATGGGTAGGGAATTGGGCATATTCACTATATTAACATCTTCGCACAATATATGTAAAACGAAGTAGCTGTGGATAAGCAGAATTAAATTTCTAACAGGATCAATCCCCGCCCAAAAGGCCAGCCCACCATTTGAAGCTGAACTGCATAAGAATATAAGCCGGGACATAGATTGGCGCGAGGATTAAAAAGAGAATTACCTTGAGAACTTTTATCATATTCTTTGACGAAGATAAGACCAAAGGGACAGAGTAAGCTCTTTAAGATAATTAAACAACTTTTTTAAGTACTCTAGAGTGGCTCTCCCCTGTTCTGAATCAAGAGCGTCGAAAATAGACCAATTGAGAAAATATTTCAGCGCGGCCAAGCCGATAATGATGAGAAAAATCGTTCCGATAAATCCCCTATTCATGCTTTAAGTCTATTAAATAGACGGCAGATACGCAAGAGGATCAAGGTATGCTTTGATGTCGGCGATAGGAATGTAAACTTGTTTGCAGTTTTTGCTTGTGATGAATTGTCGAATAGCAACTCCTTGACTCGCAAAAAGTCCTATATGGAGATGCGGCCCTGTCGAGTAGCCGGAACCGAACACTCTTGGCGTGCCGCCGGAATAACCGATTACTTCGCCTGTCTTGACGCTCTGACCTTTTTGCACCAAAGAGCCGGAAAGATGCGCGTAGATACTCGAGAGGCCGTTAGGGTGTCTTAACAATATCCACCTGCCGTAAGAATAGCAACCCTTTTGTTCATCCGTATTGCCCGTCCCCTCCACTACCCCATCAAGCATGGCAAATATTCGAGTGCCTTGCGCGGCCCGGAAGTCGGCGCCGTTATGGCTTCCCGATGCATAGAGCCGCGCCGAGCCGGCGGTTCTACCAAATCTCTGCGTAATATAGACCTTATCAAGGGGCCACGACAAGATGCCCGGTCTTGTATTGGGGATGAGCGTTGGATCAAGTGTTATGCCAAGTTCTGATTCAAGCTTGAAGAGGTCCTCTTCAGATTGCCGTTGGCGTTCCAAATTTTCGCGCAACATTTCTTGATAGAGCGCTTCCTTACTCTCGGTTTCGGCTAGCAAACGCTCTTTGGCCAATTTGTTTTCTTCTACCACTTTTTTCTGGCCGGAGAGCTGATTTTGGAGCGAGAGGATTTCTTGTTTGGTTCTCTCTTTTCTCTCTTTCTCCACATTTAAGGCGATTTTGGTTTCTTGAAGATTTTTAACTTCATTGTCAAGCTTGGCGCTTAATCCTTCAATTTGGGTGCGATCTCTCCAGACATCCGAGAAGGAAGCTGAAGCAAGAAGGTCGAGGAGAAGCGGGCGTAAATCGTATTGAAACAAGACAACAATTGCGGAGCCAATCGCTTTCTGGTGAGCGCCGATGCGACGCTCGGCCGTTGTTACCGAATTCGTAAGCTGCTTGATATTAAGGTCGGTGACGGCAATTTTCGATTGAGTGACTTTGATATCGGCGGCGAGCTTCTTTCTTGCCGTATCCAAGCTTTTGACAGCAGTACCGAGCGTCCGACTCTCGGCATTGACCTTCTCCAGTTCGGCTTGCAATCGGCGCTGTTCTTCCAGAAGCGTCTCGCGCTCGCGCTTGACCTCCTCTATCTGAAGGGAAAGCATATTAGAATCAGCGGCTAAAACAAGCTGTGGCAGAACCACAATAGAAACTAGAGTAACATATTTAAAGAAGCTGGATAGCTTTTTCGATTCGAGAAATAGATTCATCTTTACCAAGCGCTGCCATGAGGGTAAACGGGTCAGGAGATTTTTCTAATCCGGAGAGAGCATAACGGAGAGGCCAGAGAACATTCCCCTTCCCCACCTTTTCGGCATATTTCATTATAGCATCATCGTCACCTACCAATTCTTTGACTTTCTCCAGATACTTTTTTGTATTTTCTTTGGAAATGTCATTCCAACAAATACTTGATACATCAAGCGTCGGCCTCTTTTTTATATACAGCTCTTCCCGCAGAGCGCTTATTTGCCTCTCTTTCTGAACTTCGGCCGGCAGACGTTTCAAATGCTCTCTGTTGACCCACTGCAGTTTCTTCTCATCAAAGATTGCTCCGCTCTTCTGAATCTTCTCGAGCGAGAACTGTTCTATCAATTCTTCCTTAGTAAAAATTTCCTGCTCCGTGCCCGGATTCCAGCCGAGAAGGGCCAGATAATTTATCATCGCCTGTGGTAAGTAACCTTTGTCTCTGAAATCCCGTATAGATGTAGCGCCTTGTCTGGCAGAAAGTTTTGAGCGATCCGGCGCAAGAATCATGGGCACATGGGCGTATCGGGGACGGACCGCACCGACGGCTTCTTGAAGCAGAATCTGTCTCGGAGTATTGGAAATACCGTCATCACCGCGAATGACATGAGTAACGCCTGATTCGTGATCATCCACTACAACAGCCAAATGGTAGAGCGGTTCGTTGATACTTTTGGCAACGATGAAATCTTCCAGATCGCTGGTATCAAATTCAATTTCTCCGCGCACCAGATCGTCGAACTTTATTTTCCGGTTCGGATTTTTGAAGCGGATGACTTCGTCTTCGGCAACATAGGCGGAGTTATTATCCAGCATTTTTTCTATATACTTTTTATATATCTCTCCCCTTTCGGATTGACGGTAAAAGTCATCGTAATCAATACCGAGCCATTCCAGACTCTCGATGATATCCTCTTCGTATTCTTTTTTAGAACGTTCTTTGTCTGTATCCTCGATGCGAAAAACGATTTTTCCTTTGTTCTTTCTGGCGAACAAATAATTAAAGAGCGCAGTGCGTGCGCGGCCGATATGGAAGTATCCTGTCGGCGACGGCGGTATGCGGACTACGACTTTTTCTAAATTATTCATAAATCTTAAATCTTGAATCTATTTTTCTATTTCATGCCCCAACGCTATCTTCAATATCTCTTCGGCGATGAGCCGAGCGGCATCCGGTTTGTAAAACACTTTGGCCGCTTCCCGCATTTTTCCAGCAACCGATTGATCAGTAACCAGTCTATCAATCTCGGAAATCAAAATATTGGGCATAAGATTTTTCTCCTCTACCACTACGCAGCCGCCGGCTCTGGCATAAGCGAAGGCGTTACTTCGCTGGTCGTGACTGATCCGTTCATCTATGGGAATAATAATGGAAGGCACTCTCCACGCCGCTATCTCAAATATGGTTGAGCCGGCGCGCGAGACTACTACAGAAGTTATTCCAGATGCCATGCGCAGGGCTAGAGCATTCAAATAATCATACGGCTTGTATCGAGCTTTGTGCGGAGAGTCATTGAGGATAGCTTCCGCCGTGGCTTTGGCCTCGATGATATTATTCGAACCAGTCTGATGAATGATGACATACTTCTCTGTCAGCCGCTTAAGTCCTTCGAAGATGGTTTCGTTTATGCGTTGCGCTCCCTGCGAACCGCCAAGGATTAGCACTACCGGAATATTTTCTTCGATCTTCAAGAACTCTCGCGCGCCGGCTCTAGTTGGCGTAGCGATTTCCTTGCGCACCGGCTGGCCGGTATAAGCAGTTTTCTCCGCCGGAAAATATTGCGCCGCTTCTCGATAAGAGAGCGCAATTCTTTGCGCAAATTTACCAGCCCAGAGATTAACCCGTCCGGGTACCGTGTCTGATTCGTGTATTACGACTGGGATATGCAAAACTCTTGCGGCCAGAAGCGCCGGGAAAGAGGCATAGCCCCCCTTGCCAAAAATAACATCCGGGTAAAGCCGGTAAATCTCAACAATGGAAACTATCGCCCCAAAAAATGTTTTGAAGAGGTCGAAGAAGTTAGGCAGGAGAATCCGCCAGCTGGCGGAATGACGGAGCTTACCAGCGCTGTTTTTCTTATAAGTAATGCCGTGCTCGTAGAGTATCCCTTCGTTATAGGAAGAAGGCGACATATAGAAAAGTTCGAGTTCAAGAAGTTTCTTTTCTTTAGCAAGCGTGTTTAGTTCTTCGGCAATAGAAATTACCGGGTAGAAGTGTCCGCCCGTGCCGCCACCAGTAAATAGGATTCTCATTTTTGAGTTTTAGAGATAGAGAGAACGACGCCGACTTCGAAAAGGGTGATGAAGAGCGAAGTGCCGCCGTGGCTCACGAATGGAAGCGTAATGCCCGAGAGCGGCAAGACTCCCAGCATGGCGCCAATATTGACGAATGCTTGGGAGATTATCATTATAACAATCCCGACAACCGTCAGTCTACCGAACGCTGACGGGGTTCTCGAAGCAATTTTCAGCCCGCGGGTGGCAAAAAGGGCAAAGATTGCCAAGAGAAGCACCGAGCCAACGAAGCCGAATTCTTCCGCCGCAACAGCAAAGACAGAATCCCCTACCGGCTCGGGCAAATAGGTAAATTTCTGCACGCTCTGGCCGAAACCCTTGCCAAAAAGTCCCCCCGAGCCGATGGCGATGAGCGACTGCTGGATTTGATAGCTTGCCCCGAGCGAGTCGGCTGTAGGATTGACGAACGTCTCCAAACGCTCCTTCACATAAGGCCGGCTATAGGCAAGAAATGAGAGGCCGATAAGTCCCGCTAAAAGACAAAAAAGAATATAGCGCCATCTGCCGGCGGCGGCGATAAACATCGCCATGCCTGTGAGGACGATCAATAAAAAGGTATCCGTGTCGGGCTGCTTCAAAAGAAGCCAGCCGCAAATACCAATGAGTGCCAACAGGGGCAGGAATCCCCAACGGAATGTCCGCATTTTTTCTTTGGCGCCCGCCGCCCATGCCGCGAAATAGATGATGAAAGCGAATTTAAGCACCTCCGAGGGTTGGAAGCTAAACTGCCCAAGCTCTATCCAGCGGCGGGCGCCTCCGTGCTCGATGCCGACAAAAGGGTGGAGGACCAAGATGTTAAGAATGATAGCCGCAAACAAAATGTAGAAAGCCGAGCTCTTCCAAATTTTAAAGTCAAGCCGCGTGGCGACCAGCATGGCAACCGTTCCCAAAAATAGGCCAAGTACTGTCTGCGAGAAAGCCACGTTCGAATAATTCGAGCTCTCTCTGGCAAGAAGCCCGAGCGAAGCGGAGGAGAAGATAAAAAAACCCGCCACGATAAGTATTACCGTGATGATAAGAAACGGCTTATCAACTTTGATCCTCGTTGCCATTAGGATTATTATAATGTGTTATGTACTTTGGTTAAACTTATTTCTTCACTTCGATTTCGAGAGCAGGCTCGGCGTCGGAGACGATGATTTCAAAAGTTTTACGGCCCAAGAGCTGACCGCGCTGGGTTGCAACATTAACGCGCCAGAGACCGGGAGAAAGATTATATTTGGTGGAGTAGGTTCGGAAGCCCTCGGTTCGCCCGCCGGAGATAGAGATCGGGATGCGCGTTGATGTTGTCCATTCCCCCGCTTTATTTCTGAACTGCCACTCGTGAACAATGTTGGTATTAAGAGAACCGGGAGAGAAAATGGCTGAATAAGCATAGAGCGGTTGACCCTCGCTCCAATGCACTTTCTCCCGCAGATGGAAAAATTCGATAAGCCCCTTTTCTTCCCCTGATACAAGGTAATCCCCCGCCGAATTACGGGCAATAGAATGATAGATGCCAATATCCTTGAGCGAGAGCGGGATGGGCGGAATGAGATTAGTAAAGTAAAGGACGTTGACGGAAATGAATATGATTGCGATGAGTCTCCAGATGTGCGTCCGGTTCTCGAGAAACTTTTCTCGCGCAAACCGCTTCATGATGTTGACGAAAACCCAGATAGCGACAATGCTTACTGCCCCGCTAAATAGAAATGCCATTGCGCCGATGCTGTGCAAAAGAAGCGGCAGAAGAAAGA
This sequence comes from Candidatus Zambryskiibacteriota bacterium, assembly GCA_016180955.1. Lineage (GTDB taxonomy): Bacteria > Patescibacteriota > Minisyncoccia > Phycocordibacterales > Zambryskibacteraceae > UBA5004. The sequence continues at coordinate 20,205 of JACPAD010000001.1, read as the reverse complement.
TTAAGAATGAAAAGACGGAAAGGTAGAAGAAGGAGAGCTGGAACGCAAGCCGCGCGTAGCGCTTTTGGAAAAGTTCGTTGGCCACCATGGCCGCGAGAATAATGAGCAAGAATGGCCAAGCGGTAACAAGCGCCGCGGAGCGGAAGTAGAAAATGAAGAATGCTCCAAGCAAAGCCCCGAAACCGAATTGCAAAATATTGGGCAGCCAGAAGCCCTGCGCATCTCCCTTCCCGCGGTTGAGCAGAATTATAGAGAGACCAACCAGGAAAATGTTGCCTGCAATCCAGACATTTTCGCGCAAGGCATCTATCCGCTGAAGTGTCAAGGAGTCCAAGATGAAGCCGAAGAGAAGCGAGCCGATAGAGACCGACTTCTCGTAGCGCTCGTAGTATTCTTTAAGATAAGTAAACTTTTTAATTATCACTTTTGATTAACTTACCAGATAAAGGATGACGCCGGTAATGGCAGAAATGACGGAGACAATCCAGTAGCGCATGACCACCTTCTCGCGCGGCCAGCCGAGCGCGCGGAAGTGGAGATGGAGCGGCGCTACCAAAAATACTCTACGTTTGTTAAAAAACTTATAAGAAGTTATTTGAATAATATCCGAAGCGGTAGTAGCCACAAGCGGAAAGGCGATTACCGGCAGAAGAAGCACGGAGTCGGTGAGAAACGCAATCACCGCAAGCACCACGCACAAGGACAACATGCCGGTTTCCCCCATATAGAAGCGGGCTGGTGGCACATTAAACCAGAGGAAGGCGAGGATTCCTCCGGCAATCGCGCCGGAGAGAGCCGAGATATCAAACTGACTGCCAAGATAGGCAATAACGGCAAAGGCAGTAAAGCATGAGGCCAATACTCCCCCAGCCAAGCCGTCGAGTCCATCAATGACCGAGGTCGAGAAAGTGGCAAGCATCACTATAACGAAGAACGGGATAAACCACAGCCCCATCTGCCACATACCGTTGAAAGGAATATGGACGCCGACAAAATCCAGCTTGTAGTAAAACCAGAAGCCGATGGCAAGCCCAATGAGGGTAACAAATATGATTTTGACTTTACGATAGACCAGAGCATCCTTAGCATAACTTCCCGTACCGAAGATGTGGAAAAGGTCGTCGACAAACCCCACCGCGGCGGCGAAGAAGAAGGCTCCCAAGGGTACAACTGTCTGGCTTCTGCTGAAGAAGTTGAGCTGTTCCATCTGATAGACCGGAAAAAGTTTAGAAAGAAAATAAATGACAGCCACGGTGAGAAGCACTGCTATCCAGATAATGACCCCGCCGACGCGTGGTGTTGAGACCTCCTCTTCCGTATTATGGATTTTATTGAAAGCTTCTGAAGTGTCCGCCTCGATGCGAGGAGACTTCTTCCACATCTTGTATTTGTAGAAATAGCGAGTAAAAAAAGGGGTGATGAATATACCAAAGGAGAAGGTTAGCACCGTCGGGACGATAATCTTTAGAATATCCATGATACGAATTTTACGAATTTAATCGAATGATACGAATGGGCTTATTCGCAACATTCGATCTCATTCGCGGTTATTCGTGATAAAGACATTATACCAAAGCGCAAGCATTAAGAGGAGATAAATTTTCCGTGAATTTTCTCTTGAATTTTCGAAAAGCTTTTCAACTACATTAAGATTGAAATGGGATTTAATATATTTGTTTTGGAAAATTGTATTTTTTACATCTTCCGTTTCAATCCAGTTGTGAATAGGTGTCGGGAAGCCGAGCTTCTTCCTCTTGCGGGTTGACTCGGGTAGAACCGATTTGAAGGCTTCGCGCAGGAGATACTTGGTCGTCCCAGAGTGCCACTTGAATCTATCCGGCAGAATTTCTGCAAGTCCCGCCACAGCGGGATCAAGAAAGGGCACGCGTAACTCGAGTGAATGCGCCATGGTCATCTTATCCGCTTTAGCCAGAATATCCCCTACCAGCCAAGTATTTATATCTATATATTGCATCTTAGCCGAATCACTAAGACTGCTTGCTTCTTGATACAACGTGTCAAGGACGGCCCTTGACATAGACTGCCCAAGCCAGAGATTTTTTATTTCTGAGGGCTTGAAGATCGAAGCATTGCCAATATACCAATCTTCTAGCTTTGAAAGAGCACGTTCGGCATAGTTACTGCCACGCAAAGGCAGAGATGCTAAGAATTTCAAGACCATATGCGGTGCCCAGGCCAGATAGCGCCTAGCAAATGGCTCAAGGTAAATGTTATAGCCCCCAAAAAGCTCATCAGAGCCTTCACCAGATAGCACTACAGTTACAGACTTTCTGGCTTCTCTGGCCAAGAAATACAAACCTATGGCCGAAGGGTCTGCTACTGGCTCATCAAAGTGCCAGATGGCTTTCTTTAGAGCTTCGAAGTATTCATCTCTGCCCACGGTAATTTCGGTATGGTCAGTGCCGAGCGGTTCGGAAGTTTCTCTTGCCTCTACTCCTTCTGACAGAGATTCAAATCCTACAGTAAAAGTTTTTATTTTCTTTTCCCCGCGAATCTTTTGCATAAGAGTAGCAATGATTGAAGAGTCTATACCACCAGAGAGAAACGAGCCCACAGGCACATCAGCGATCATATGATGCGCCACAGAATCTTCCATGGTCTTTAGAATTTCCTTCTTAGTTTCTTCCTCAAGGAGTGAATTGTTTTGAGTAAATTTGAATTGCCAATATCTTTTCTCTTCCCACTCCCCTGTCTTAAGGTCAATCGTTAAGTAATGAGCCGGCGGCAGTTTAAAAACATTTTTGAAAAATGTTTCTTTCAGCGGATTGTATTGATACGAGAGATAGTTGTAGACCGCGGCATCATTCACCTCCGTTTCAAATTCCGGAAGTTCGATAAAACTCTTTATCTCTGAAGAAAACGCCATAATCTTTTCTCCCCTCTTCCAGTAATAAAGAGGTTTGATGCCAAAGGGGTCGCGGGCAATAAAAACTTTTTTCTCTTGAGTATCATAAATAGCAAAGGCAAACATTCCCCGCAGACGCGTAAGTACTTCTCCACCCCATTTAAGATACCCTGCGAGAATTACTTCTGTATCGCTGTCAGTTTTGAAATCATATCCAGCTAATTCTTTCTTAATCTCTTTGTAATTGTATATCTCCCCGTTGAAAAATATGAGATAACGGCCATCTGTGGAGCTTATGGGCTGGTCCCCCTTTACTAGGTCAATAATGGCTAACCGGCGCATCCCGAGGGCAACAGAGTCGTCCACAAAAAAGCCGTCATCATCCGGCCCGCGATGAGAGAGGGTGCGTGTCATCTTCTCAATCAGCTTTTGAGAAACTAGCTCTTTATTGGTTATTCCAGCTATTCCGCACATAGGTTAATTCTCATTAATGTACTGCATAGTAGCATTAATGAGCGCTTTAGCATCTTCGAAGCGGCCTTTTTCTGTTGAACCGAGAATGGTCACGATAATCGGCCGGCCGAGTTCGGGGTCGAAGGCGAAGGTCAGATTGCCTCCGGCTGTCGAGGTAAATCCGGTCTTAGAGCCGAGAAGATTCGGAATTTCGTCTGCTAAAGCATTGGTATTCTTGATAGCGTGATTATACTTATCGGATTTGAAGGTGGCACTCGGTTGCCGGGTAGCCTCAAGCATCTCCGGATAGTAAGAGATGATATATTCCATAAGCGCGGTGAGGTCTTTAGCGGTGCCGTAAGCGCCGCCCTTTACCTCCGATTCATCCAAGCCGGTTTCGTTCCAGAAGTAAGTATTCTTGAGGTCAAGCTCTGCTGCTTTGTAATTCATCTTACGGACGAAGTCATCCACAATCTCCTCCGGACCTGCTTCCGCTCGGGAGAGTGCTCCGAGTGAGAGTGCCACCGCCTTGATGCCGTCGTTGGATGAACTTAGCAAAGAGAAATCTAAAAGATTTTTAAGCGACCATCTCTCCCCCGCCTTTAAACCGCTATCGCCCTCGGTAGCGATGGCTTCGCGCGTCACCATAACTGTGCCGTAGTCGGGCGAGAGCTCGTAAGCCACGAGCGCCGCCATAAGCTTAGAGAGTGACGCTAAAGGCAGACGGATGTTTTCATTCAAGGCAAAAAGAACGGTCTTAGTGCGAACATCGTAGATGTAAGCGCTTTTGGCTTTGACATCCAGAACCGGAAATTCTCCAGAGGCCGTCTTAGTGGGCACGGAGTTATCTTTGCGTTCGACTCTCGAGCCAATAGTAAAAGAGATGATAAAGAGAAGTGCTAAAGCAGTCGCGAGGACAAAGAAGAATTTTATTTCGGAGTCTTTGGTAATGAAAAATTTATTAAACATTTTCTTCTTGCCGCGACTCGGTCTTTACAAACTCTTCCATTTTCTTGAAAGCGTTTTGGTATTCTGGCAACTCTTCGCGACGGGTAATACCCAGATATTGAAGAAGCTTCAACGTTGGTTTATAAGTATAGCTTCTTCCTGCCCTGAGCGCAGTCGAGGGGTCACCTTCGGTCCGTTCAATAAGTCCTCTAATCATAAGCGTGCGCAGGATAAAACTAGAATTGACACCGCGAATCCGGTCTATCTCCCTTCTCGATACCGGCCCGCGATAAAGAACGATAGCCAAAGTCTCAAGCCCAGCCCGTCCCAGTTCGCGGGAAAGTTCTTCTTTCTGGATTTTCTCAATCAGTTCCGAATTTGAAGGACGGGTGCCAAAAGATAGTGACTCCCCGTCAGAAACAATAACAATACCGCGATTTTTGTAAAATTCCTGGAGATTTTCAATTGCTACTGTTACTTTTTCCTTATCTCCACCAAGAATCTTTGCCAATTCAGAAATTGAGATTGGTTCGTTTCGGAAAAACAATATGGATTCTATCTTTGACTCAAGCATAATGAGGAATGCCTATAGATTCCGATTCGATCTCGATTTCTCCCGAGTGACTCTTCTGCGTGACGCGTATTGCTCCGCGCTTAACCAGCTCAAGCATTGCCAAGAAGCCCACGATGACAGAGATTTTGTCTTTATGTTTCAAGTCCTGGAAGCGGACTTTACCCGCTCTCGAAACTCTTTCTGCTAACTTCTCTATCATCTCCTCGAGACTAATTACTTTTTTTACCACCACTTTCGGCAAAACTTCTTTCTTAGGCAGAGACTCTATTACTCTCTCTAGCGCGGCGAGAAGATTATCTTTATCAGTCTTTGAATCCGGAGAGAAAACAATAAACAGATTTTTACTCGGCTCTTTCTCGAAAATAATGTTCTTACCGAAAAGAGCTCGCAGATTAGCGGCAAGCTCTTTTACCCGAGCGTAGATGGCAAGCCGGCCCTCGAGCTCGTGGATACTCTGTTCTTCTTCTTCCGTAAGTACAAGAGTCGGCAGAAGCGAGCGACTCTTAATAAGCATCAGAGTCGATGCTACCAAGATGAATTCGGCACTCTCTCCTAGAGGGACTGAAAGAGAGTACTCCTCTCTTTCAGCAACATAGCGGATGAAGTCATCCGTTACCTGCGCGAGCGAGACGTCATTGACGAAGAGCTTCCTTTTCGTAACCAGTTCTAGAAGAAGGTCCAACGGACCTTCAAATACTTGTGTCTTTACAGTATAAGTACTGTGGTTCATCATTACGGATTCAGACGTTTTACGTCTCTTGGGAGATAAGTTGCTTCGCGGACGTTCCCGAGGCCGAGGATTTTCATGATAAATCGAGCTGGGCCGATGCCGGCGCCGCCGTGCGGCGGACAGCCGTAGCGGAAGAAGTTTAGGTAATCTTTGAGCGGCTCAAGAGCCATCCCTTTTTCTTGCGCTTGCTTCTCGAGAATTTCTACTCTGTGCTCGCGCTGGGCAAGCGTTGTAACCTCAAGTCCGCGGTAGAGTAGATCCGCCCTTCGACTACGCTCGGGGTCTTCGACACTTCGCATATGGTAGAAAGCGCTCTTAGATTTATGATATTCGGTGATAAATACAAATTCATGGTTTTTTTCTTTGAGCACCCAATCAGAAATTGCCTTTTCTTCTTCAGGAGAAAGATCGTCGGCATCGAGAGATGCAATACCCAGACCTGCGAGAATTTTTTTTGCTTCAATCATAGTAACTCTTGGAAATGGCCTACTTGGAAGCTGAGCTTCCAAGTTGGGAATTTGAGCTTCTTTGAGCGCCTTAAACCCCTCGATAATCATTCCCTCTTCGGCATCCATCACGTCGTTGTGGTCATTAATATAAGAAATTTCAAAGTCCCAGCCGGTAAACTCCGTCACATGGCGAGTGGTAAAGGACTCTTCGGCGCGAAACACGGGAGACACCATGAAAACTTTTTCGAAACCTGCCGCCATGGCCATTTGCTTGTAAAATTGAGGGGATTGTGCCAGATATGCCTTCCTATCGAAATACTTAACCTCGAAGACTTCCGCGCCGCTCTCTGATGGCGTGGACATTAATGCGGGTGGATAAAGTTGGATATAATTATTCTCATCCCAATACTTTCTCCAACCCTTCTCAAACTCGGTCCAAACTTTAAAGATTTTTGTTTTCTCCGGTTTACGCAGGTCCAGCCAGCGGTAATCGAAGCGTATAGGTGCTTCGGTCTCTTCCCCACCCTTGATAACTACTGGTATCGGTAGTTCCGGTTCGGCTCTCGAGAGCACTTCTATTTTAGTCGGATGCATCTCAATGCCTCCGGGAGCGGCTTTCTCTTCTTTCATTTCTCCCGTTACTCTGACAACCGATTCGAGGGATAGATTTTTTGCTGTCTCAAACTCCAAGTTATCAGCTGCCACCACAACCTGCGTCAAACCTTTCAAATTGCGCACCACGATAAAAATGATTTTCGACTGAATTCTCAAAGCATGGACAAATCCTTGGAGCATATTATTTATAGTGAGTTTATCGAACTACTCATTGTGAATTAAGCCGACTTTGGCTCTGACTTCAATCATTTTCTCGTGCACTACCTTTCTCATCTTCTTACCACCCTCACTCATAATTTTTTCCACTTCTTCTGGTTTACTTTCCCATTCAACACGTCTCGCTCGCATAGGACCGATGAAATTTTTTAGATCTTTGATTAACTCTTTTTTCAACTCTGCGTATTGACCCTTTTTCTCCGCATATAATTTTTGCAATTCTCTTTCTGGTTTCAATAATTTATGTATCTCGTAAACATTCTTGGGTATGTCTTGGCCTGAATCGGTCACAATACCCATGACAGCACTTTCAATCTCATCATCACTGGCAAAAAGCGGAATGGTGTTGTTATAACTTTTGCTCATTTTCTGGCCATCCGTACCGAGCACGGTAGCCACATTTTCCAAGATGAGGGGTTCGGGAATTTTGAAAGTCTCACCGTACATTCTGTTGAACTTTAGAGCGATATCACGGGTAATTTCTATATGTTGCTGCTGGTCTCTACCCACCGGTACAACATCTGCATCTTGTACCAAAATGTCTGCAGCCATAAGCAGAGGATAATTAAAAACTCCTATGTTTATTTCTTTATTTTTCGCCTCCGCATCTTTGAAAGCGTGGGCCCGCATAAGATACGGCATGGTAGTAATACACTCGAAGATCCAAGCCAGTTCGGTCACATGCGGCACATCGGACTGATAGTAAATAGTGGTTTTCATAGGGTCTAGACCGATACCTAGATAATCAAGCACGACGTCTTGGGTATTCCTTTCCAATTCGACCTTATCTTGGCATGTGGTCAGAGCGTGCAGATTAGCGACAAAAATCCTTGACTCATAAGAGTCTTGCAGCTCGACGAACTGCTTCATGGCGCCAAAATAGTTGCCGACATGCGGCCGACCAGTGGGCTTAACTCCTGAAAGAAGTACCTTCTTCGCTGACATATGACAATTATAATATCAATAAAACCGCTAAATTTAAACACCCCGTTCTACACCCATCATATATTCTCTTATTCGTGAGAATTAGAGAGTAAGATTGTTATTTATTATAGACTTTTTATCAATGGTAAAAACAATTCTGGTAAAGAGGACGTTAAACTATAGAATACTTCCGTATTTCTCTGTTCTCTGTCAAGAAGATCTGCGCCGAACAAAATGGTCAAATGACGCGACGTGGACTTAATTGACAAGCGAATAACTTCAGCAATGTCGCCTACATTTGCTTCCTTCTTTTTTCGCAGGAAGGAAATTATCGCCAATCTTCTTTTATTTGCTAATGCTTTCAGTATCCGCTCCAGTTCCTTTTCTTTCATAAAATTATTCTATCACATTCTCTAATTCGTGAGAATTAGAGAATGATAGGAGATGCGAATTTAGTGTCAAAGTACTCGAAGATATACTCCACACCAGAGTGACCTATATATTTATTTGTGATAGGTTGAGTTTCCATAAGCCATATTGATGAGTCTACCAAAAAGTGACAAAAGTGGCACTTTTTGCGGAATATTAATTTAGATCTTAAATACCAAGTCAGATACTTTTTTAGGAGTATATTGATCTATGTACCTCTTATACGCCCGCTTGAAATGACGTACCCAATTATTTGGATGGTTATCCGGAAGATATTTTTTACCAAACTTCTTCTTTTCTTTGGCTATACGTTTTTTATCTGCCTTCGCAAAGTCGGCGTCGAGATAGATGTTCTTATGAATATATTTTGTAAGAGTGTGTTTTGGATGAAAAAGAAATATTCCATCTATTACCAGAACTTTTTTTGATAAGTCGAAGGTTTGTTTAGGATTAAAGTCATTTTTATCATAGTTATAGGTCTTTAGCTTAATTGATTTCTTTCCACTTAAAAATGCTTTAACGAGTCGTTCCAGATCGTCATAGCGGTACCAATGATATTCAAATATCTTTGGCTTGTCTTTAGCCTTTTCTATCTTTTGCTTGCGAATTTTCCAGTGGTTGATGAAGTCATCGAGATGTACTGAGAGCACGTCTTTGTCGTGTTTTGCAATAAAATTACCGACTGTGGTTTTACCAGAGCCCGCATAGCCATCAACAGCCACGATCAATTTGGCATGGTCTTTTTTCCATACCTTAACTTCTTGGCATATTTTTTTGGCGATACGTTCTGATTTGATCATGGTGAAAAAAGAACCCGGAAAAAGCTTGCGCTCTCCCGGGTTCGTGAACTACAGTGACTTCAAGAGCTGCGATGCCCGCTCCTCCGCTTGAGTCACATACGTCTTGTAATCCGGAATTCTGGTGAGAACCCCTTCCGACAAGATGTAGGTGGAATCAAGTCGTGCTTTCTCAAGGAAGTATCGATCGTGAGACACGAGCAATATTGTTCCTCGATAGGTACGAATTGTTTCCTCTAGAGCCTCGAGCGCTTCAAGATCGAGGTGGTTGGTAGGCTCGTCAAGGATTAGCACGTTGACCGATTGGGCGGAAAACAAGGCAAGAAGCAGTCGAGCACGACCGCCGGGACTTAGAGTACCGATCGGCTGTTTCACCTGACTCTCCTCGAAGCCAAACTTTGCAAGCTTGGCATACGAATCTTGCTCTCTGAACCCTGCTCGCTCCTTGAGGAATTTGAGAAGCGTGCGATCGCGAGGCAGGCTTTCATGCTCCTGCATCATGTTTCCGATTTTGACACCGGAACCGATCTCGATCGTGCCGCCATGCGCCACCAGTTGGCCGGTAATAGTCTTGAGAAGAGTTGACTTTCCGCTACCATTTAGTCCCATGATGCCAACTCTGCTCCCATACCGCACCTCAAATGACACGGGGCCGACAGTGAAGCCGTCCGGATATCCTGCTACCACGTCAACGAGACGGATATCAAGCGTTCCAGGACCGACTTCGGCGTTGAGCGGAATCTCGAATGGATCGCGCTCGATGGGTTTTTCGACTTTCTCCATCTGGTCTATCCGCTTTTCGATCGTCTTCGCCTTTCTTCCAGACCCTGCCGCACGATCTCGTTTGAAACCTCTCAAGAACTTGTCGTTGTCACTTCCTCGCCAGCTTGACCCTCTAGCGGAAGCGGCTCTTTGCTGCCGAGCTTGATCAGAAAGACGTTCAATCTCCTCCTGTTGGAGTCGATATTTTTCCTTCTGCCGGGCAATGCGTTTCGTCACCACCGCTAGGTAGTCACTGTACGTGCCACCTGAAATGTTGAGTACGCGTGTATGCCGGTCAATCTCGAGGATTTTCCTCACAACCCGGTCAAGAAACCGGCGATCGTGAGAAATGACAATGCAAGCGGCATCGGACTTCCGAAGGAAATCCTCAAGCCAGATGAGTGCCGGTATGTCGAGATTGTTCGTCGGCTCATCGAGAAGCAATAGGTCGACACCTTTGAGGAGAATCCCCGCGAGCGCCACTTTGCTCTTCTGTCCGCTACTTAAATCGGACAGACGATGGTCAATGCCAACGTTTTCAAGACCAAAACCCGCAAGCATCACTTTGATGCGATGCTCAAAGGCGTAACCATCAAGACGTTCGTATTGCTCGTGTACGTCCCCATACTCGCGAGACTTCGCTTTGTCCTCAAGGTGAGAAGCGAGGGTCTCGAGTTTTTGCTCAAGAGCATCAATGCCTGCGATCCGCCTCAGATACGCGCTAATCGTTCCATCGCCCGATAGACTGGTGTCCTGCGGGAGATATCCGATGCACGTATTCTTGGCGAGTTCGATCTCGCCCGCATCAGGTTCCACTAATCCGGCAACAATCTTGAGAACAGTTGTCTTGCCGGTCCCATTGTCGCCGACTAATGCCACCTTCTGCCCTTTCGCCAAGGAGAAGGAGACATCAGCAAGCACAGTCAGACTGCCGTAGCTTTTTTGAATGTGTTTTGCTTGTAGCATAATCGTCTCCTTTCTTGGTTATTTTACCACTGTTAACGAACAGTTACCCGATGGACAAAATAGCACAAAAAACGAGTTGTAGCAACATGTCATTTACATTCAGTCAAATTCATGCTAAAAATTCTTCCTAGAGTGTACTTTGCATTCCACATCAACAACCAACCGAAAGGGGTTACCTCATGGAACCGAAAAGTCTGGAGTTGCATCGACAAGCAAGCTCCATTACCTCGGAGGACATGATCGCGTTGTTTCGCGGTCAGGTACTCGCAATTCGAGTCCCGGAATTCTGCCCAGCTGAAGTGTGTCAGGTTATGAGCGGACGTCTGGTCAGACATCCCAAGCTGGCCTACTATCCCCACGCTCCAGCAATCGGCAAAGTGATGGATGCCTTCTACGAGGGCCATTCCAATACTGAAAAGCGGAAGAAATACTACGATGAGGTGGTGCAGTCTGCTGTCGAATTCCGACAGCTTAGCTGGCCATATCTCAATCCCATGGATCATCTTAGGCTGATCCTTGAGGATATGTGGCCAGCAGGCGCGAATCGAGAAAACATCCATGGAAGACCTATGGCCTTTGGCCTTGCCCAGCTTTTCAAGGAAGGGGCCTGCGCTTGGCCGCACCAGGATTTTCTCCGGATGGACGAGCCTGACAACCATCGGGCACAGATGCTCATCACGCAAGTCACTGCGTTGGTGTACATTCAACCAGCCGATGCTGGCGGCCATCTCCAACTCTGGCCGGATCACTACAACCACGAAGAGTTTATGGCTCGTAAGAATACCGATATCTACGGGCTCAACTACAAGAAGATCCCTCCACCATCGGTTGACATCATGCCACAGGTCGGAGAGTTGGTGATGGCAGACAGTACGAAGGTACATGCGGTCACCGCTGTTGAAGCTGGCCTTCGTATCGCTGTCAACTGCTTCCTTGGGTTTCGAGGTATTCATGAACCTCTTACCTATTGGAGCTAACCACAGAGTGGACACGCGTGTCCACTCTGTTTTCTATATAAAAACCACCGGAGAGAGTTTCTCCGGTGGGAAGTTACAAGCCTCTTTCATAATAGGCTTTGAGTACAGTTGATGCGCATCTGCACGAAAGTCCAGGTACCTGCTCTCGTATGAAGGCGAGTAGGAAGTCCTTCGTCTTTTGGACATTGCCCCTGAAAATCTCAAGAACTTTGCCCATCTGACGTGGATCAATGACAAGACTTTCTTGAAGACCGACATCGTAATCTGTGACAGTAGCGATTGCCGCGTAGCAGAGTCCGAGTTCGCGTGCGAAGTAGCACTCCGGATACTGGGTCATGTTAATGATGTCCCACCCATTAGCAGAGAGCCAAAGACTCTCCGCTTTAGTTGAGAATCGTGGACCCTGTATCACAGCAACCGTTCCTTGCGGAACGACCACTGTTTTAAGAGTGCTGGCCACCTCCATGACTTGCCCTCGAAGGTGGTTGCAGTAGGGTTCTCCCATTGGCAGATGGATGAAGGACCCACCATCTGCTTCCAAGAGATTGTCGCGACCCCAAGTCAGATTGACGAATTGATCTGGGATCACCAGACTGCCGGGGACAATTTCTTTCTTGAGACTCCCGACAATACAGGTGGCCAAAACATATTCGACACCCAACTCCTTGAATGCTGCAAGGTTTGCCTTATAGGGCACCTTGTGCGGAGCCAACGTGTGCTTCTCACCGTGTCTTGGCAAGAAAGCAACAAGTTGCCCCGCATATTCACAGATCGCGATTTCGTCAGATGGCTGACCATACTTCGTCTCAGGCCGTAGCCTCGAGATCACTTTGAGTTCTGGGAATGAGCACATGCCCGAACCGCCGATGATACCGAGCTTAGGCTTTCCGAGACTGGTTCCGGTCATACCTCGACCAGATGAGCTCATTGAGCACCTCCTCAGAAAAGATTTGACTTGAATCATCGACAGCAAGGGGGTCTCCCTTGAGTTCGTTTGAGCCCCAAGCACAACCACCTCCACCCATCGCTTTAGCCTCGCCTGGATGAGAAAGTGAAAGTCTTTTTCTCCACTCCTGGACGATTGGTTGATCCCAGATGCGGAAATTCTTACCAACACTTCCTACCTGGCCAAGCCGAGCTTTGTAGAAGGGGCAGTTCGAGATCTGGCCGTCCGGCTGAATGACCAACTGGTTTCCATAGCATGTGCAGTCAACCGGAAAGAATTCTCGCCGGTCAAACGCATTCCGCTTCTTCTCCATCTGGTATTCGAAGCCAAATCCACTTTCTGTGCGAGCCAGCTCGATCACACCTTGCGCGGCTTGACGGTAGTAGTCCATAAGACCGCTCTCTCCGACAAGCTTGAGTAGCAGCCGACCTTTCAGGAAATTGAAGCCGAATTTCTCGACCCCAAGTTCTTTGAAGAAGTCAGCGTATTTACTCATCTCGCTGATGTTAGACGGGGTAATGCTCGCCGAGACAAAGGTTCTAACTCCACCTGCGACGAGCAATCTAATGGAAGCGATGATGCGTTCGAATGTACCCTGTCCATCGGTGTCGACTTTCAGAGCGTCGTTTGCTACTTTTGGACCATCAAGGCCCACAGCCACCATCACCCCGTGCTTCTTGCACTGGGTTACCGTCTCTTCATCAACTAGAGCGCCGTTGGTGGCGATCATGAAGTTAACTCGTGCTGGCAGTTCACCAGTGATTCTCTTCAACTCAAGGCACTTAAGCGACTGCCAGATTACCTGTTTGTTGAGAAGTGGTTCACCGCCATAGAAGATGACAAAGTACTCATGGTTCGGGTCGTAGACGTCCCTCAAGTGTTCCAGCCAAAGATCGATACCAGCGAATGCATCCGCACTCGAAAGCATCGATTCCCCATACTTTCTTGCGATCTCTGGAACCTGACAGTACCCGCAGTTGAAGTTACATCCTTGGGCTGTCATGAGGTAGAGAATCGTCGGTTGATTGAGCTTGCACTCGAGAGCCGACGTTGTCTCAAGAAACTCTCTATCATCATCTTCCGATGAATCGATGAGAAGCTTCCGTTGCCGAAGATCTTTGATGAACGTAACGACGTCATCAGTGATCCCGGCCTTTACCATTTGCCACTGCTCCTGAGAGCAATAGACTGGATCGGGATGAAGTTCGTGAAATACTGCCACGACCCCATCCCGTTCCCTCGTGTGTAGGTATCGGGACCACATTACATTTCTCCTTTGGTAAAGAAAAGAGCTCCTAGCCACCATCAGGCGACTAGGAACTCAGTCCTGTTGTTGCGCATCGCGCAGACGGTCAATCCTGATCAGACTTCTGGACGAACTTGGCTTTGAGATCCGCCCACTGCTCTCGCGTGAGCTGGACCTGCCCGCCGAAATCGTCCTTGAGGACGACCGCGTTCGAATCCGTGAAGTCGATCGAGGGACAGCACCCCTGCACGCCGCACAGCAGGATTTTGCCCATTTCGGGCATCCTCTGATTGGCCATGGTGGCACACTCCTCTTTCCGAAGGACCCGGAGCATAAATATTGCACAAGCCAACCATTGGCAAGCACAAGCTCTAACCTGTCCGTCTGAAATCATAGACTGTAAGAAACGGCTTGTCAACATACTCTCCGCATAGGGTTTCTTTGTTAATCAGAATACCACCGGTAACTCCATATAGAACGTCGAGCCCTTGCCTACCCCGGGAGACTCAGCCCAGACGCGGCCTTTATGCGCCTCGACAACATTCTTCACGAAAGCGAGGCCAAAGCCAGTGGAGTTGACATTGACCTTGAGCGAGTCTTTATCGCGGCCGCCTTTAGTAAAGAGTTTTGGCTTGAGTTCGTCTGAAATTTCGACGCTATCAGACAGAGTTTTTTAACTAGATTTCCTTGAATCTAAATATTATCAGTGTCATAATAATGACAAAGTATGGCACTAATATTCACACCGAAAATAATTCGCTATGCGAATTTATATTTTTTTATTCAGAATCTATCTGAATGGCATTTTTCTAACCGTAAGAGTCATAACGAAACATGGCGCAATGAATTACATTTTTCCGCCGAAGCTGAGTCTTGTTTAGACGAATTCAAAAAAATACACCAACAATATTCATTCGGCGATAAATACCTTGGGCGACCGTTTTTTCTCTATAAAGACCCGTGGCCGACAGTTGAACTTCTAGTTGGCAAAAATGATAGCGCTAAGATAAAAAATATTTTCGCGACGCTTGAATCGTATTTTAATACTATTTATGTAAAGGATGAGGTCATGTTAAAAAAATGGGGGACGATTATCGCGAAGCCGGAATTTGTAACAAGCGCTTATTACATCAACAACACACTTGCTAATTTTTATGGATGCGCGCCATATAATGAAAATTGCATAATATACTTGTTATTATCCACAGAAAAAAGAAATGGGGGAACAGCGGGAACTATCAGTGACAATGCTGTAACTCTCGAATTGAGTCGTACATCTATAAAGTTAGAGGAACACATGTTCAATGTATTATGGCATGAATTAATACATTTATATTTCAGAAATTGCTTATTTTATCCTCTTTTAGAGAAATGTACAGGTAGTAATAGAAATGCTATGGGCAAGATTGATGAACTTGTAGCGTCATCACTTCTTCCGAACGGATTATTAAAACATAATACATTATCTTCCGTGGAAGAATCCGGAACGCCTGGATATTTCAATGCTCGTATTAATTCGGAGAAGAAAATTATAAATGTCCAAAAATTAATCTACCCGTATTTACAGCAAAAAAAGACGTTAGATATAAATCTTGTGCAGAAGCTTTATAAAATAGAACTTGGAGGCAAATAAAAAGAGGGCGGCAATTTCTTGCCGCCCTCGGCACGTCACGCCGATATTACGAGTCGGCGTGTCCGTTGTCCCAGTCGCCCCACTGTTGCCATGCGGCGGGAGACCTGATGGACTGGAGTTCATCCGAGTGATTGCTCGGACTGTATTTCGTCCGAGCTAACGCACCAGCAATCGCCTTACCACCAACGGGGTAAGGAGTAGTGTGGATTGTCTTCTCTACGATTACCCCCTTCCCTGCGCTACGAGCGCTATCATCCGACATCTTAATCACCTCCTTTCTCTTGTTGTTTATACTCCTCCAGCTTGTCCTTAAGATACCCGAAAACCGATTTTCGCGTCTCGCAGAAGTAGTACTTACCACTGATTCCGCCAACTCGATGGGCCGTGCAGCCATTGTGACATGCTTGCTGCCATTCGCAGGACGCACAGTCTGGGTGAAGGGTTTTCACGTTTTCGGCATACTTCAACCGTGTCGGACTATTGAGAATGTCCGAGAGCGATTGTGACGATAAATCGCCAAACTGAAGCTCCTCACGATTCAAGTGCCTGTCGCACGGATGCACTTTGCCGTCGTGCGCCAAACTGAAATACCTGCTGCACTCCCCATTGAAAGTGCAGCTTGACGCTTTCTTGCCTACGATGCCCGCCATGAAGTTCTCGACTTCCCGAATCTGAAGCGCTCCGTCATCTTGAGCAAGCCACATATCGATGTAGGTCTTCAAGAAACTCGTGAGCTCTTCATTAGTAATCGACTGACCAAGCATGGCTTGGTTGACAGCGTTGACGTCGCGGAAATCGTTCACTCCCCACCGCTTCACGCCGAGAATATTTGTGAAGAAGCTGAAGTCTTCACGAACACGAGCAGTGTTGTCATGGGTCAACGTTTGAATTATTCCCGGCTCTATCCCATGCTTGCGAAGAATTTCAATTCCGCGCATAACATAGTCGAAAGAACCGCCGTTGCCATGATTCAACCTGAAGTGGTCGTGACTCTCTTTGTCGCCGTCCACACTCACGCCAACTTTAAAATCGTGGGTCTTGAAAAATTCTGCCCACTTATCATCTATCAGTGTGGCGTTAGTCTGGATTACGTTCTTGATGGTCTGCTCCTCTTTGAGATGTTCCCTCTGTAATTCAGGGATTCTCTGAAAGAACGGGAGGCCCGCGAGAAGTGGCTCGCCCCCGTGCCAAATAAAGAACAGGTGACCTGAGAAAAGTTCCATGTACTCGACAAGAAACTTCTCAAGCAGTTCGTCACTCATCACGGTACGAGTTAGTTGGTCTCTGGTATTGTAGAAACAATACCGACACCTAAGATTGCAGAAGTCGCTCACCACCTTGATGATAGGAATCGCCACCCCAAGTGATGGAGTGAGGGTAACTAATCTTGCCATTGTTCGGTCCTCCTCATAGGCTTCAAGATACCTAGTAGAGCAGAAACAATCTTGCTCTTAGTCCACTATAGATAATATATCACATTACAATGATTATCAATTAAACGTTATGTAAAAAGAGGGTTATCTAACTACTGGCAACTCTATGTAAAAAGTAGAGCCTTTGTCGGGACCTTCTGACTCAGCCCAGACGCGGCCTTTGTGGGCATCGACTACGCCCTTCACAAATGAGAGCCCGAAGCCGGTCGAGTTTACATTTATCTTTTGCGAGTCTTTGTCCCTGCCGCCTTTGGTAAAGAGTTTGGGTTTGAGCTCATCGGAGATTCCCACTCCAGTATCTTGAATTTTGAGCATTGCTTTTTGTTTGTCTCTTGTTATTTGTATCTTAATGCTTCCCGCTAACGTATATTTGATGGAATTATCAATTAAATTTCTTACCGCCTGGCCGAGTTCTGCGTCATCGCCAATCATATTGTAGTCTCCTTCTGAAATATTGAGCTCATATGTGAGCCCCTTCTCCTCCACGGCGTTTTTCTGCTTATCTACCTGTTCAGTCACGATTTTTTTGAAATCAATCGGCTTCATCTCATAAGTAAATGTTCCCCTCTCGATATTTGATGCATTCAGGAAGTCACGGACAAAGTCTACCCCTTCGGTTACAGAATCATATCCCTGCTTAACTATCAGCTTCGCTTTCTCCGAGAAATTATAGCTTGTGTCATTGAGAAGATCATCGAAGACCAGCCGCGCTTTCGTTAAGTATCCCTTGATTTGATGATTGATGATATGGATAAGATTCGCCTGCCCTTCGTTGGCTATCTCAAGTTGCTGGTTTAATTCCTCAACCTGCTTGTACAATCTGACCACGTCCAGATTTTGCTTGTATAATTCCTCCGTAACTTTTTTATACTCCTCGCTGGAAATTGGAATATTTGCACTATTGTCTGTCATAATTTTACTTCAAGCTGAAAGGTACTTCAGCTGGGGTAAGAGTTGTTAGAAACGGGGCTGCTGCTTCCTTGCAGACTTCGCGCGAAGCGCGGCCAAAGAGTCTGTCGTATTGCGCTACCAATTTATCGATTACCAGTTTCGGATCACCGTTTTCTACTACCACAGCGCCGGATTGTGTATTAATGATGTTCATACCATTCACCTTACCAGCTTCCTGCCAAGCCAAAGGACCGATAATAAGCTCCTGCTCCTTTATAATTTTGACTGCTATTTGATCGAAGGTAGACATAATTAAGTTAACACTTCTGCGCTACTAATAGTTTTTCTCGGATCAAGCATTGTAATACCAGTAGCCAAGACAAACATGGTGATTGTAAATAAGAAATCTACCCAGTTCCCAGTATAGAAGGTCCCGGATGTTGTGGTATAAGAGAATAGAAAATCTGAAAAATAATTCATGACAAAACCGAGTAAGATAAGATAAATTGCTGGCCTGAATTTACCTCCAAGATAACTATAAGAAAGCCCGAAAATAAGAGTGGCTATTGTAAGGATAACCACATCTCCAATTGGATAAAAAAGATCAAAAAAGATCTTTAATAATCCTGAATCAGTTAAATCAAGTTCACCTCCTCTGGCTACTACAACAAGCAGATAGTACGAGAGAGTAATTATTACTGCTGGTATTAATAACAGCATGGTTTTTCCCTGGCCACGCTGCAGTCCAAATTTAGCCCCGGTTGCTTTAGACAGATAGAACATTCCCAGTCCCCACAATGGCCAACTTATAATATAAAAACCGTCCGCTATAGATGGATATGGGACGAGTACTTTTAAAACAATATTGTAGTAAGCAAATATTAAAGTACCAATTCCCCACATCAACAGACCAGCAGACAGAAAATAAAGTGTCTTACCCATCGCACTTCTAGAACCTCCCCACCCATATCCGTTAAAGAACCCAAAAAAAGATGCAACGATTGGCATGATACCGAGACCCACGCCGTAAATGTAGTTGATTTGAGTGTCAATCAGTCCAGATAGGGCTATATAAACCCAACTCAAAAACATCAAGATACCTAGCATAATTACTACTCTCATTTTTGTCAAAAGCATAAATATAGATTTATTATATGATGACGCACATGCCAGGTCAAGGTTTTCTATTCACATACACTTATGTTTTTGCTCAATTTTAGACTAGTTTTTTTAGGTAAAGTGAGCACTTCGTCTTTTTCACGAGTCTCTTTTGTTCAGATTTCGATAATTGTGAGAAAGATAAAATTTTACCCTTGCATTTTTTATTGTTGCATTTGCATAATATTGTTTTTTCTTTCGCATTTTTACACCATGAGTATTCTGTCATAGCATATGAGTACGTTATTTCATCTTCACGTTTAATTCTTCGTAGTGCTACAAGATTGGGAAATCCATCAGTGCGAGTTTTTACGAATGTATTGGGATTACACGAATGGTTCCAATACCGACCAGTCCATTTTGTGGGTTGAAAGTGTTTACCTACCCCTATTTGTATAGATATTGTTGGAGTTTGATGATTAATGATTTTACCAATACCCATTATAATAACTTCTCCCGCATTAAAATCTTTTTTAGCAAAACATGCACCACCATAACCATTACTCGATAATCCCTGGTATATATTGTTTTGATTGAATTTTATTACGGACTTTAACGTCATATTCACTTTATACTTGTGGGATAGCAAAAATAATATTTATTCTTCTTCTTTACACAATACAACATCAGTATAAAAAGTAAACCCCTGCCGTTCTCCTATGCGGCAGGGGCGTCTTGGGACGGAGCACTATTTCCGACCAATTTCTAACAATATGATCGCGGTTATCGCCGCCGCGACACCAACCCATTGTGTCGGTGTGAGCATCGCTCTTTCGATGAGAGCGTCCCACGCCAGCACAAGGCCGGAGTGGATGAGAAGAACCACGATGACAGTTACTCCAAATGAGTAGTGTTTCTCTCGTAGTGCGAAGCCAAACACCGTTGCTGTTACTACCCACACGGGGATCGACATCACCCACCATCGCACCAGTAGGGTCTTAGCCCACTGGTTTACGAGTATATCGCCTATGACCCCAAGTAGGGCTATGGCAACAACCATCAGAAACAGAGTCATATTTCAATCCTCCCATCTTTCTTAATTATAGCACGAGAGATACTTATATGTCAATATGTCAGGCAGTGGTTGACTTAATAAACTACCCCTAAAACTCCTCAAACTTCGGATTAAAGTTAATCTGGGCGGTGGCGACAGGACAGGTGGACTGGAGACCATCGGCATCTCTGGCAGTCA